>NZ_JBXUOV010000099.1:0-20954 GCF_057196585.1 Micromonospora sp. ATLC20 | reverse complement strand
GCTCCGGCCGGCACCGCGCCGCGCCCGGCCGCCCGCTGCGCCGCCCGGTCGCCCGGGACGTGGTCGAGCAGGACGGCGAACTCGTGCTCGCCCGCACCGCCATCGGGGCCCGCCCCGACCCGAGCCTGTCGCTACGTGTGGCCGCCGCCGCTGCCACCAACCGGCTGCCGATCGCGCGCGCCACCTGCGAGTGGCTCGCCGCGTACTGCCCGCCGCTGCCCGCGCCCTGGCCGTCGGCGGCCCGCGCCGCGCTGATCACCCTGCTCGGCGCCGGTCCCGGCCTGGTGCCCGCCTGGGAGACCTGCGACAGGTACGGGCTGATCGACCGCTGGCTGCCCGAGTGGACCCGGATGCGCAGCCTGCCCCAGCACAACCCGGTGCACCGGTTCACGCTCGACCGGCACCTGGTGCAGACCGCGTACGAGGCGAGCCGGCACACCCGCGACGTGGAACGGCCCGACCTGCTGCTGCTCGGCGCGTTCCTGCACGACATCGGCAAGGGGCTGGACGGCGACCACTCGACTGTCGGCGCGCCGCTGGCCGAGGCGGTCGCCACCCGGATCGGGCTGCCGCCCGAGGAGGCGGCGCTCATCGGCACGCTGGTCCGGCTGCACCTGCTGCTGCCCGACGTGGCCACCCGCCGTGACCTGTCCGACCCGAAGACCGTCGCCGGGGTCGCCGAGCGGGTCGGCGACACCGGCACGCTGGAACTCCTGCACGCCCTGGTCCGCGCCGACGCCGCCGCCACCGGCCCGGCCGCCTGGTCCGGCTGGAAGGGCCGGCTGATCGCCGAACTGGTGAGCCGGGTACGCACCACGCTGGACACCGGCGTGGTACCCGCCCCGCCGGCCCCTGACCCGGCGCTCGTGGCCGGGCCGCTGCCTGTCGTACACCTGGGGGAGGACCGGGTGTCGGTGGCCGCGGCCGACCGGCGTGGGCTGCTCGCGACGGTGGCCGGGTGCCTGGCGCTGCACCGCCTGGAGGTGATCTCCGCGGACGCCGCCACCGTCGACGGCCGCGCCCTGGTCGAGTGCCGGGTGCAGCCGCGCTACGGGCTGGCCCCGGAGCCGATCGCGCTCAGCGCCGACCTGCGCCGCGCGGTCGGCGGTGACGTCTCGGTCATCCAGCGGCTGCGCGGCCGGGCGCTCGCCGCGCGCAGCCAGGGTGCCGCACCCCGGGTGGTGTGGCACCGGGAGGCGGCCACCGACGCAGTGCTGCTGGAGCTGCGGGCCGCCGACGCCGCAGGGCTGCTCTACCGGGTCACCTGCGCGCTGGACGAGGCGGGCGCCCAGGTGCGGGCGGCCCGGATCTCGACGCTGGGTGGCGACGTGGTGGACGCGTTCTACCTGGTCGGCGGCTGGCCGTCGGACGAGGAACGGACCCGGATCGAGGCCGCCGTCCTCGCCGCCGTGTAACGGAACGGGCCGCCGGGCCGGAGCGGGGGTGCGGGCGGCGGGCTACCCTAACGGTGGGCTGGACCACCGGCCCGGCAGCATGTGCCCGCCGAAAACGACAAACGGGATGTTCGCGTGTTTGACACCTTGAGTGACCGCCTGTCCGGGATCTTCACCAAGCTCCGCGGCAAGGGCCGGCTCACCGACGCCGACATCGACGCCACCGCGCGCGAGATCCGGATGGCGTTGCTGGAGGCCGACGTCGCCCTGCCGGTGGTCAAGGGCTTCATCGCGAACGTCAAGGAGCGGGCGCGCGGCGCCGAGGTCTCCCAGGCGCTCAACCCGGCGCAGCAGATCGTCAAGATCGTCAACGAGGAGCTGATCAAGGTCCTCGGTGGCGAGGGGCGGCGGCTCCAGTTCGCCAAGCACCCGCCGACCGTGATCATGCTGGCCGGTCTCCAGGGTTCCGGTAAGACGACGCTCGCCGGCAAGCTGGCCCGCTGGCTCAAGAGCCAGGGCCACCAGCCGCTGCTCGTCGCCGCCGACCTCCAGCGTCCCAACGCCGTCGGGCAGCTCCAGGTGCTCGGTGGCCGGGCCGGGGTCGAGGTGTACGCCCCGGCGCCCGGCAACGGCGTCGGCGACCCGGTGCAGGTGGCCCGCGACTCGATCGAGCACGCCCGCCGCGCCGCCCGGGACATCGTCATCGTCGACACCGCCGGCCGGCTCGGTATCGACACCGAGATGATGCAGCAGGCCGCGAACATCCGCGACGCGGTCCAGCCCGACGAGGTCATCTTCGTCATCGACGCCATGGTCGGCCAGGACGCGGTGCGCACCGCCGAGGCGTTCCGCGATGGCGTGGGCATCACCGGCGTGGTGCTGTCCAAGCTCGACGGCGACGCGCGCGGTGGTGCCGCGCTCTCCGTCCGCGAGGTGACCGGCCAGCCGATCCTGTTCGCCTCCACCGGCGAGAAGCTGGAGGACTTCGACGTCTTCCACCCGGACCGGATGGCCAGCCGGATCCTCGGCATGGGCGACGTCCTCACTCTGATCGAGCAGGCCGAGGCGGCCTTCGACTCCGATCAGAAGGAGAAGATGACCGCCAAGCTGATGGGCGGGGAGACCTTCACGCTGGAGGACTTCCTCGATCAGCTCATCGCGGTCCGGCGGATGGGCCCGATCGCCAACGTGCTGTCCATGATGCCGGGCATGGGGCAGATGAAGGACCAGCTCGCCGAGCTGGACGACAAGCACTTCGACCGGGTCACCGCGATCATCCGGTCGATGACCCCGGCCGAGCGCACCAACCCGAAGATCATCAACGGCTCCCGCCGGGCCCGGATCGCGAACGGCTCCGGCGTCACCGTCATGGACGTCAACCAGCTGCTCAACCGCTTCGCCGACGCGCAGAAGATGATGAAGCAGATGGGCGGCATGATGGGCCTGCCCGGCGGCGGCCGGCGCAAGGCGACCAAGTCGCCGAAGAACAAGCGCAAGGGTACGAAGGGTGGCGGCCGGCCGCGTACCGGTGCCGGGATGCCGGGCGGCTTCCCGGGCGGCATGCCGCAGCTCCCGCCGGGCCTGGACCCGGGTGACCTGGCCGGTGGACAGGGCCTGCCGCCGGGCTTCAAACTCCCGAAGATCGACTTCAACAAGCTGGGCAAGGGCGGCGACAAGGGCCCCCGCTAGCGTGTCGGTGACGGTGGGCGACATCGCTGTCTCTTGGGGTTATGTCGCCCCCTGGAAGGAGATGTCAATGACCGCGGCCCCGATCCTGCCGGAGCGGCACGAGTGGACGGTCGACGACCTGGGCGAGCTGCCCAAGGACCTTCCGTACGAACTGATCAACGGAAGGTTGATCGTGCCGTCGCCCACTCTGCTGCACCAGGACATGTGCGTCGAGTTGCTGCTCGCGCTTCGCGTCAACTGCCCGAAGGAGTATCAGGTCGGGATCGACCTGTCGATGCGGGTCGACCACCGGAACGAGCCCCGGCCGGACGTCGTCGCGGTCGTGCGGGGTAACGCCAACCGGAGCCCGTTGCCGGTCGAGGACGCGGTGCTCGCCGTCGAGGTCATCTCGCCGACCTCCACCTTCCGCGACATGTACGACAAGGCCAGGGTCTACGCGCACGCCGGTGTCCGCTCCTACTGGGTGCTCGACCCGGTCAAGGAGAAGATCACGCTGACTGAGTACGTGCTTGGCGCCAATCGCGAGTACAAGCAGGTCAGTCAGGCCGAGGACCTGTTCGTCACCGAGCGGCCCTGGAAGGTCTCTGTCGATCTGCCGGCGCTGACCGCGCGCCGCAACGACCTGCTCGCCGGCGAGGAGGACTGATCGGGTAGGACTGTGCACATGGCTCTGCACGTGCGCGGTGTGTTCCTTCCCGACGACGAGGTCCGGGACGTCTGGCTGGTCGGCGACCGGGTGACATTCGAACCGGTGCCCGGCGCCGAGACGGTGGCCGACGGTGGCTTCGTGCTGCCCGGCCTGACCGACGCGCACTGCCACATCGGCATCGCCCGCGGCGGCAGCCCGATCACCTCGCTCGACCAGGCACGGGATCTGGCCCGGATCGACCGGGACGCGGGCGTGCTGGCGATCCGGGACGCCGGGTCGCCGTACCCGTACCCGGAACTGGAGGACGAGCCGGACCTGCCGCGACTGGCCCGCGCGGGCCGGCACGTCGCGCCGCCGAAGCGCTACCTGCGCGACATCGGCGTGGAGGTCGGCGCGGCGGAGGTCGCCGCGACGGTGGCCGCGCAGGCCGCGGCCGGCAACGGCTGGGTCAAGCTGGTCGGCGACTGGATCGACAGGGGCGTGGGCGACCTGGCGCCGGCCTGGGACGCCGACACGATGACCGCGGCGGTCGCCGCCGCGCACGCCGCCGGGGTACGCGCGGCGGTGCACACGTTCTCCGAGTCGGCGGTGGAGATCATGGTGCGGGCCGGGGTGGACTCGGTGGAGCACGGCACCGGGCTGAGCCTCGACCTGATCGACCTGATGGCCCGGCAGGGCACCGCACTGGTCCCCACGATGATCAACATCCGGACGTTCGGCCACATCGCCGAGCAGGCCCGGCCCAAGTTCCCCGGGTACGCCGACCACATGCTCGCCCTGCGCGACCGCTTCCCCGAGGTGGTGCGCGCCGCGCACGAGGCGGGCGTGCCGATCTACGTCGGCACCGACGCGGGCGGCGGCATCGACCACGGCCTCGCGGCCGAGGAGATGCTTCTGCTGCACGAGCAGGCCGGCATGTCCGCCCCGGACGTGCTCGCCGCCGCCTCCTGGCGGGCCCGGGAGTGGCTCGGCTTCCCCGGGCTGGTCGAGGGCGGCCTCGCCGACCTGGTGGTCTACCCCGAGGATCCGCGCCGCGACCTGCGCGTGGTCCGGGCGCCCAGCCGGATCGTGCTGCGCGGCCGGGTCGTCCGCTGACCTGCGGTCGGCGGCGGGGGTGACCGGCCGCCGCCGGCGCCCCTAGCGGGCCGTCGCCGCCATCAGGAACAGGCGCACCGCCAGGTCGGCCAGCCGGTCGGCGGTCTCGTCCACCGGGCCCCCGGGCAACACGATGTGGCTCACCACCAGGCGTACGACGCTGTCCGCCGCGAACGCCAGGGCGGCCGGATCGGCGTCCGGCAGGCGTGCACCGGTCCACTCCAGCAGCGCCCGCGCGGCCTCGGCGAGCACCAGCTCGGACCGGGTGGTGAGGTAGGGCAGCAGTTCCTCCGATCCGCCCCGGGTGCTGGTCAGCACTGCCCGGACCAGCGGGTTCTCGGCGGCCGAGGCGAGCGTGCGGTGGATCGCCGCGTACGCGGCCGCGCGGACGTCGGAGTCGTGCTCGTCCAGCGCGGACCGGACCTGGCCGACGAACCGGTCCACCTCGTGCCGGGCCAGCGCCTCGCCCAGGCCCGCCTTGGTGCCGAACTCGTTGTAGACCGTCTGCCGGCTCACTCCCGCCGCGCTCGCGACCGCACCCATCCGGACCCCGGCCCAGCCGGTCGTGACGGTCAGCGAACGGGCGGCGTCGACGATCGTGTCACGCACCGGCGTGACGTTCTTCGGCTTGCGCATGGTGATCGAAGTCTACGGGCGCTGTTCAGCGCACCTCGAGTTCGTACTCCGCCTCGACCCGGAACCGTCCGCCGTCGTGGCCGCCGAAGGTCAGGTGGTGCGTCCCCGGCGCGGGCGGCGGCACCAGACCCCACAGACCCCAGCAGGAGACGTGCACCGGCCACGGCCACGCGGTGACGACGTTGTTGAAGAACCCCCGCACCGGGAACGAGGCGGGCGAGCCCGCGGGCCGCACCGGCACCGCCACCCCGTCCAGCTCGGCGTGCCCGTCGGCGTGGGGCATCGGCGGGACCGGGTCGTCCCGGCGGCCGACCGTCCAGCAGCAGATCGCCGGGAAGAACAGCGGACGACCCGCCGGCACCACGCAACGCCGGCTGACCCCGCCGCCCTGCGTGCCGGCCAGGAACCACACGTCGTCGGGCTGGTGACGCCCGCCGTGCCGGCCGGTGGTGTCCTTGAGCGGGTTGACCGGCTGGCGGTGGGCGGCGACCCAGGCCACCCAGCGGGCGGCGAGCGGGGCCAGTGCCGGCGCCGGGTCCGGGGCGGGGAGGTGCATGACGGCAGATGGTAGTGCGGGCGCGCCCGGCTGCGGCGACCCGTCACGGGACGCATAGGATGTGCGGTCATGGCACGCGTGCTCACTCCCCGTGCGGAGGACTTTCCCCGCTGGTACCAGGACCTGATCGCCAAGGCGAAGCTGGCCGACAACGGCCCGGTCCGGGGGACCATGGTGATCCGACCGGCCGGCTACGCCATCTGGGAGCGGATGCAGGCCGAGATGGACGCCCGGATCAAGGCGGCGGGCGCGGAGAACGCGTACTTCCCGCTGTTCATCCCGGAGAGCTACCTGAAGCGGGAGGCCGAGCACGTCGAGGGCTTCTCGCCGGAGCTGGCGGTGGTCACGCACGGTGGCGGCAAGCAGCTCGCCGAGCCGGTGGTGGTGCGCCCCACGAGCGAGACGGTCATCGGCGAGTTCATGGCCAAGTGGATCGACTCGTACCGCGACCTGCCGCTGCTGCTCAACCAGTGGGCGAACGTGGTCCGGTGGGAGCTGCGCCCGCGGATCTTCCTCCGTACCAGCGAGTTCCTCTGGCAGGAGGGGCACACCGCGCACGCGACCCGTGAGGACGCCCGCGCCTACGCGCGGCGGATCCTGCACGAGGCGTACGAGGATCTGATGGTCAACGTGCTCGGCATCCCGGTGGTGGTCGGCCTGAAGACCGCCCGGGAGCGCTTCGCCGGCGCCACCGCCACGTACACGTGCGAGGGCATGATGGGCGACGGCAAGGCGCTGCAGCTGGGCACCAGCCACGAGCTGGGCCAGAACTTCGCCAAGGCGTTCGACATCAGCTACTCCTCGGCCGAGGGCGGCCGGGAGCACGCGTGGACCACCTCCTGGGGCACCTCCACCCGGATGCTCGGTGGTCTGATCATGTGCCACGGCGACGACAACGGGCTGCGGGTGCCGCCGAAGCTGGCGCCGGTGCAGGCGTACGTGATGATCGTCAAGGACGGCGAGGGCGTGAGCCAGGCGGCGGCCAAGCTGTGCGACGCGCTGCGCGACGCCGGGGTGCGGGTGGCGCTCGACGACCGGACCGACACCGCATTCGGCCGCCGCGCCGTCGACGCCGAGCTGCGCGGCTACCCGGTCCGCGTCGAGGTCGGCCCGCGTGACCTGGCCGCCGGCAACGCGGTGGTGGTCCGGCGTACGGACGGCTCGAAGGCCCCGACGCCGGTGGCCGACGTGGTCGGCGCGGTGGTGGCCGCGCTGGATGCCGACCAGCGGGCGCTGCACGACCAGGCGCTGGAGTTCCGCCGGTCCCGCACCGTCGAGGTGTCGACGCTGGCCGAGGCGATCGAGGCGTCCGCCACCGGCTGGGCGCGGGTGTCGTGGTCGGCGGTCGGCGTCGAGGGCGAGGCCGAGGCGAACGGCCAGGGCGTGACGGTCCGCTGCCTGGTGCGCGCCGACGGCTCGGTGCCGGACTCGGAGGACGAGCCCGACCTGGTGGCGATCCTCGCCCGCGCGTACTGAGATGCGGCCCGGCGATCCGGCCGGCCGGTTCGCGCCGGGGCGGCTGATCCTGCACCGGAACGTGCGGCACGGCCGGATCGGCTGGGTCCGGTCGGCCCGCGTGGTCTCCGACGACGAGCGTGGCCTGCTGCTCTGGGTGGCGCGGACAGCGCCCGTCGCGCACGAGGTGACGGAGGCCGGCCTGGGCATGCGGGCCGTGCCGTTCGCCGAGTGGGTGACGTCGTCCTACCGGCTCGCGCAGGGGCTGTGGAACGGCCCGCCGGTGCTGAAGTTCCTGCCCACCGGCGCGTCCCACTCGGTCTGGTGGTTCCGCGACGCCGCCGGCCGCTTCCAGAACTGGTACGTCAACCTGGAGGAGCCCGGCGTCCGCTGGGACGACGGCACGGTGGCCGGCGTCGACATGGTCGACCAGGACCTCGACGTGGTGGTGTACCCGGACCTGAGCTGGGAGTGGAAGGACGAGGACGAGTTCGCCGAGCGGCTGGCGTTCCCGGAGCACTACTGGGTGACGGACGAGAAGGCGGTACGCGCCGAGGGCGAGCGGGTGATCCGAATCGCCGAGGCGGGGGAGTTCCCGTTCGACGGCACCTGGTGCGACTTCACTCCGCCCGCCGAGTGGGACGTACCGGACGAACTTCCGCCGGGCTGGGACCGCCCGCCGGTGCGCTGAACGAGTGTCCTCGGTCACGGCCCGGGCTTCCCCGGGCGTGGTGTCCGGGTCCGGTGTGAGAGTTCCGGTCCGGATCTGGCAGAATGGTTCGCTGGTATCCGGCACGCGTCCGGCGCCCTCTAACCCGGGCGCGTCGCCAGTTCACCGAGCAGTCTCCGGCCCAAACCCCACTGTGCCGGTCGGCGCTCACCCGCACACCGCCCGTACGGGCCGGTGAGATCGCAACAGGAGCGAAACAACTGTGGCCGTAAAGATCCGGCTCCTGCGGATGGGCAAGATCCGCAACCCGCAGTACCGCATCGTCATCGCCGACTCGCGCACCAAGCGTGACGGTCGGGCGATCGAGTTCGTCGGTGTGTACCAGCCGAAGGAAGACCCTTCGGTGATCGAGGTCAAGTCGGAGCGGGTCCAGTACTGGCTCTCGGTCGGCGCCCAGCCGAGCGAGGCCGTGCAGCGCCTGCTGGAGCTGACCGGTGACTGGCAGAAGTTCAAGGGCCTGCCGGCTCCGCCGCCGCTGAAGGTCGCCCCCGAGCGGGCCGACCGCAAGGCGGCGTACGAGGCCGAGGCGAAGGCCGCCGCCGGCGTGGCGGACACCCCGGCGAAGCCGGCCAAGAAGGCCGCCGCCAAGGCGGAGGAGCCGAAGGTCGAGGCCCCCAAGGCCGAGGAGCAGACCGGTGCCGAGTCCGGCGAGCAGGCCTGACATGCCGCTGCGTCCCGCTCTGGAGCACCTGGTCAAGGGCATCGTCGACCACCCGGACGACGTCCGGGTGCGCATGGTCGACTCCCGTCGGGGCAAGCGCCTCGAAGTCCGCGTGCACCCCGAGGACCTCGGCACGGTGATCGGGCGGTCCGGCCGGACCGCCAAGGCGCTGCGCCAGGTGATCGGCTCCATCGGCGGGCGTGGGGTACGCGTCGACATCGTCGACTCGTACTGATGCTTCTCGTCGTCGGCCGGATCGGTAAGCCGCACGGCATCCGCGGTGAGGTCACCGTGGAGGTGCGTACCGACGAGCCCGAAGCACGGTTCGCCCCCGGTTCGGTGTTGACCACCGAGCCGGGGGTCACCCCGTCGGAGCCCGGCGCCTGGCGGGTGCCCCCGACGCTCACCGTCGAGTCGGCCCGCTGGCACCAGGGCCGCCTGCTCGTCGCCTTCGAGGGCGTGCTGGAGCGCGACGTCGCCGAGGCGCTGCGCAACACGCTGCTCGGCGTGGACAGCGCCGACGTCGCCCCGCCGGAGGACCCGGAGGAGTTCCACGACCACCAGCTGGTCGGGCTCACCGTGGTCACCCGCGACGGCGAGCACGTGGGCGAGGTGGCCCGCATCGACCACGCGCCCGCGTCCGACATGCTGGTGCTGCGGCGCCCCGAGGGGCGTACCGCGCTGGTCCCGTTCGTCAAGGCGATCGTGCCCGAGGTGGATCTGGCGGGCGGTCGCGTCGTCGTCGACCTGCCCGGCGGCCTGCTCGACCTCTAGCTCTCGACCTCCGGCTGGAGCCACCGCATGCGCGTCGACATCGTGTCGATCTTCCCCGAGTACTTCGCCCCGCTGGACCTGTCGCTCATCGGCAAGGCCCGCGCGAACGGCACGCTGCGGCTGGCCGTACACGATCTGCGGACCTGGACCCACGACGTGCACCGCACCGTCGACGACACGCCCTACGGCGGCGGTCCGGGCATGGTCATGCGGCCGGAGCCGTGGGGTGAGGCGCTGGACGCGCTGGCGCCCGGCGAGCTGAGCCCGGACGGGCACACGCTGCCCCGGCTGCTCGTGCCGTCGCCCGCGGGCGTCCCGTTCACCCAGGCCCTGGCGCACGAGCTGGCCGCCGAGTCGCACCTGCTGTTCGCCTGCGGCCGGTACGAGGGCATCGACCAGCGCGTGCTGGACCACGCGGCGACCCGGATGCCGGTGACCGAGGTCTCGCTCGGCGACTACGTGCTGTTCGGCGGCGAGGTGGCCGTGCTGGTGATCCTGGAGGCGGTCACCCGGCTGCTGCCCGGCGTGCTCGGCAACGCCGGGTCGCTGGACGAGGAGTCGCACGCGCACGGGCTGCTGGAGGCACCGCTCTACACGAAGCCGGCGAGCTGGCGCGGGCTGGACGTGCCCGAGGTGCTGCGCTCCGGCGACCATGCCCGGATCGACCGCTGGCGGCGCGACGAGTCGCTGCTGCGGACCGCGGCCCGGCGGCCGGACATGATCGGCGCGCTGGCCCCGGAGACGCTCGACAAGCGGGACCGGGTGACGCTGGAGCGGGGCGGATTTTCCCCGCCACCGGGGCATGTGGCAAAGTAGAGGGGTTGCCGCATCCGTCCACGCCGTGGGCGGTTGCGAGGACCCTCGACCGGGGCCGGTATCGCCGGTCACCACCCGGGGGTCAGAATCACCCATCCGCGCATCGACTGACGATGCGCCGTGAGCCTCACGAGGACGCAGCGATGAACATCCTGGACGCCCTTGACGCCCAGTCGAAGCGTACCGACCTGCCCGACTTCCGTGCCGGTGACACCGTCAAGGTGCACGCGCGGGTCGTCGAGGGCAACCGCTCCCGGGTCCAGATCTTCCAGGGCGTCGTCATCCGCCGCCAGGGTGACGGCCTGCGTGAGACCTTCTCGGTCCGCAAGGTCAGCTTCGGTGTCGGCGTGGAGCGGACCTACCCGCTCAACGGCCCGGGCATCGACCGGATCGAGGTCGTGACCCGCGGTGACGTGCGTCGCGCCAAGCTCTACTACCTGCGTGAGCTGCGCGG
Organism: Micromonospora sp. ATLC20; assembly: GCF_057196585.1. Classification (NCBI taxonomy): domain Bacteria; kingdom Bacillati; phylum Actinomycetota; class Actinomycetes; order Micromonosporales; family Micromonosporaceae; genus Micromonospora; species Micromonospora sp. ATLC20. Next base: position 10,045 of record NZ_JBXUOV010000099.1, on the reverse strand, counting down.
CAAGAAGGCCAAGATCAAGGAGCTGCGGGAGAAGCAGCCGGCGAACTGATCCACGTTCGCCACGCCGCCCGGCCTGCGCGGATGTCGTATCGACCAGACCGCATTACCCTGGTCGGTACGGGCGCAGCCGGACGGTGCGAAACGGTCCACTACCGCCCGTGGGGTCTCCGAGGAGACTCCCGGGCGGTAGTGTCGTTTCCGCGGACCGGAGAGTGGCATGGTGCAGATGGTTGACGAGGACGGCGCCGTCGATCCCTGGCGCCGGCGGGCCCGCCGCAGCCGCCGCCAGATGCCGCTCTGGCAGGAGCTGCCGCTGCTGCTGATCGTGGCGTTCTGCCTCGCGGTGCTGATCCGGACGTTCCTGCTCCAGGCGTTCTTCATCCCCTCCGGGTCGATGGAGGACACCCTGCTCGTCGGCGACCGGGTGCTCGTCAACAAGGTCGTCTACGACGTCCGGGACCCGGTCCGCGGCGAGGTGGTGGTGTTCCGGGGCACCGACCGCTGGGTCGCCCAGGAGGCGCCCGCGCCGCCGACGAACTTCGCCGGCCGGGTCGGCCGCACACTCGGCGACCTGGTGGGCGTCAGCCGCCCCGGCGAGAAAGACTTCATCAAGCGCGTCATCGGCGTACCGGGCGACAAGGTCTGGTGCTGCGACGACGGCCGGGTGGTGGTCAACGGGGTGCCGCTGGACGAGACGGCGTACGTCTCCGAGGACTCCCCGGTCGAGCTGCCACCCAATCCGAAGGAGTGCCGGTCCCGGCAGTTCACCGAGGTGGTGGTGCCGCCGGGGCAGATCTTCGTGATGGGTGACCACCGGCTGGTCTCGCAGGACGCCCGATGTCAGGGGCCGGTGCCGATCGAGAACGTGGTCGGCCGCGCCTTCATGATCGTCTGGCCCTCGCAGCGGTGGACGAGTCTGCCCGTACCGGAGACCTTCTCGAGCGTGCCGCGTGCGGACGCCGCGGCGGCGCCGGGGCCGGTGCCGGTGGATCCCGACCCGGTCGGCGGCGTCGTCCTGATCCTCCCGGTCGCGGCGACGCTCACCGTTCTGGCGGGTTCGGGGCGACCGCGGCGTACCCGGCGACGTAGGCTCCACCCGTGATCGACGAGCAGACCGAGAAGCCCCGCAGCTCCTTCTGGAAGGAGCTGCCCATCCTCCTGGGCGTGGCGATCCTGGTCGCGGTGCTGGTGCGTGCCTTCGTGCTGCAGACCTTCTTCATCCCGTCGCCGTCCATGGAGAACACCCTCAAGATCGACGATCGGGTGCTTGTCAACAAGCTGGTCTACGACTTCCGCTCGCCGCACCGGGGTGAGGTCATCGTCTTCAAGGCGCCCACCGAGTGGAGCGGCAACCCCGACGGCGAGGACTTCATCAAGCGGGTCATCGGCGTCGGCGGCGATCACGTGGTCTGCTGCGACCGCACCGGCGGCCAGGAGCGGCTGGTCATCAACGGCAAGCCGATCGACGAGCCGTTCATCTTCCCCGGCAACAAGCCCGCCGACCAGGACTTCGACATCACGGTGCCGAAGGGGCGCCTGTGGGTCATGGGTGACCACCGGGAGGCGTCCGGCGACTCGCTGGAGCACTGGCAGCAGTCGGGCGAGGACATCAACGTCGCCACCATCCCCGAGGGCGAGGTCGTCGGCCGGGCCTTCACCATCTTCTGGCCGGTCAGCCGCGCGACCTGGCTCAGCGTTCCGAAGCAGTTCGACGGGATCCCCAATCCCTGAGCAGGCCCGCGCCACGCTCCGGCACGCCGGCCCCGCGCCGGCGGCGGGAGGGCGTGGTCGTTCGTCGCAGGCGTCTGGCAGGCTGGTGCGGTGACCGTCTACACCCCTCGTCGCGCGGCCCGGGTGCTGCTGGTCGACGCGTCCGACCGGGTGCTGCTCTTCCAGGGCAGTGATCCGGCCCGGCCGGGTCACCGGTACTGGTTCACCCCCGGCGGCGGGCTGGACCCGGGGGAGTCCCCGGCCGACGGCGCCGCCCGGGAACTGGCCGAGGAGACCGGCCTGCGGCTGGCCCCGGCCGAGCTGGGCGCGCCGGTCTGGTCGGACACCGTCGAGTTCCCGTTCGACGGCGTCTGGTACCGCCAGGAGCAGCAGTTCTACCTGGTCCGGGTGACGGGCTGGGAGGTCGACACCGCCGGGTTCACCGACGTCGAGCGGGCGAGCGTGCACGGGCACCGCTGGTGGCCGGTCGCCGAGCTGGCCACCAGCACCGAGCGCTACTACCCACCGGACCTGCCCGGCCGGCTCGGCGCCGTGCTGTCGGGAGGCGGCGCATGCTGACTCCGCCGCGCACCGTGGTACGCCGCGACGGCGGCCTCTACGCGCTGGAGCGGGCCCTGCAACGGCGCGGCTTCCGGCACGTGGCGGGCGCCGACGAGGCCGGTCGAGGCGCCTGTGCCGGGCCGCTGGTGGCCGCCGCCGCGATCCTGCCCGAGGGCCGGCGCGGCGAGATCGACGAGCTGGCCGACTCGAAGCTGCTCACCCCCGCCGCCCGCGAGCGCGTCTACGACGAGGTGGTGGCACGGGCCCTGGCGTACGCCGTGGTGGTCATCCCGGCCGAGGAGGTCGACGCCCGCGGGCTGCACGTGTGCAACCTCGCCGCGATGCGCCGGGCGCTCGCCTCGCTCACCACCCGCCCGGAGTACGTGCTGACCGACGGCTTCGGCGTCGACGGGCTGGACGTGCCGGGCCTGGCGGTCTGGAAGGGTGACCGGGTGGCCGCGTGCGTGGCGGCGGCCAGCGTGCTGGCGAAGGTCACCCGGGACCGGATGATGGTGGAACTGGACGGGCGGTTCCCCGGCTACGGCTTCGCCGAGCACAAGGGCTACATCACCGCCGAGCACAGCGCCGCCCTGCGCGCGCTCGGGCCCTGCCGGGAACACCGCTTCTCGTACGTGAACGTGGCCGCCGTCTCCGGACGGGACGGCCGGCCTCCCCGCGCCCGCCGCCCGGCGGGCACCGACGCACCGTCGCCCGAGCCCGTAGCAGGGCTGCCGGGTCTCGGGCCCGGCGCGTTCGCCGGCCGCCCGGACGAGCCGATGGGGCGCTGCGGCGCGTCAGGGGGTACCGTCGGCGTGGCGTTGGGCGAGCAGCCGCGACCTCCGGCGTCGGTGGGGGAAGATGTGGTCATGGAAGGCGGAGTGCGATGAGCGCGGAAGATCTCGAGAAGTACGAGACCGAGATGGAGCTGCAGCTCTACCGGGAGTACCGGGACATCGTCCGCCAGTTCTCCTACGTGGTGGAGACCGAGCGCCGTTTCTACCTGGCCAACCAGGTCGACCTGCACGTGCGCAACTCCGACGGCGAGGTCTACTTCGAGGTCGAGATGCACGACGCCTGGGTGTGGGACATGTACCGCCCTGCCCGTTTCGTCAAGAATGTGCGAGTGATGACGTTCAAGGACGTCAATGTGGAAGAGCTCGAAAAGCCCGACATCTCGCTTCCCGCAGATTCCGGATTCGGGAGCTGACCGCAGGCGGCTGAACGCCGGAGATCACTCCGCCGGCACGACCACCTCGACCCGCTGTACCAGGTTGTTCGCGAACCCGCCCCGGTTCCACGGCTGCTCGACCGGCTGGGTACGCCCCGACGCGTCGGTCGCCCGGGCGCCGAGCACGTACCGCCCCGGCGTCGCCGTCCAGCTCACCGACCAGCGGCGCCACGCCCACTCGCCTCCGGCCGGCTCGTCCAGGACCGCCGGCGTCCACGTCCCACCGCCGTCGGTCGTCACCTCGACCGAGATCACCGGCGCGTGGCCGGACCAGGCCCGGCCGTCCAGAGTGCACGGCCCGGGCCGCAGCACCCGGGTGCGGGACATGAAATCCGGGAACCCGGGCGGACGCACCAGCGCACGCGGCTCGATCCGGGTCACCGGCACACCCGGGTCGTCGGCGTCGCGCCGCAGCCGGTAGGCCACCGCGTTCTGGTAGCCGTCGAACGGCTCGGTCGTCACGGTGATGTCGCGCAGCCACTTCACGTGCGCCATGCCGTACCAGCCGGGCACGATCAGGCGCAGCGGCGCGCCGTGCTGCGGCAGCAGGGGAGCGCCGTTCATCTCGTACGCCAGCAGCACCTCCTCACGCAGCGCGTCTGCGACCGGCAGCGCCCGCTGGTAGTCCTGCTCGACGCCGCGCTCCACCCCGTGGTCCGCGCCGGTGAACACCGCGTCCACCGCGTCGCCGGACAGGCCGGCCTCGCGCAGCAGCGGCGCCAGCGGCGTACCGGTCCACTCGGCGTTGCCCACCGCCTCCACCAGCCAGGGCTGGCTGACCGGGCGGGGATGCAGCAGCGCCCGCCCGTTGCCGGCGCACTCCAGCGTCACGCGGTGTGTCACCCGGGGCCGGTCGCGCAGCGCCGCCAGGTCCAGCCGCAACGGACGCTCGACCGCGCCGGACACCTTCAGCGCGTACGCGGCCGGGTCGACGTCCGGGATGTCGTAGTGGATGAGCAGGTAGTGCAGGCCCGCCGGGGTCACGTCGTACCGCAGCGCCTCCAACGGGATGCCGTGGTTACGCGCGGCGAGCTGAAGCTCCTCGGCGCTGATCGCCTCGTCCGGCCCGGCCACCCGGGAGGGCCGGCTGACGTCGTCCACAGTGGTCATTCCTGCTCCGTCCGCTCCAGCACGTCGTAGCCCGCGAACGTGAACATCCGCGCACCCGGCGCCAGCGGGCGGGGCGTGCCGGTGAAGCGGTGCGCGCCGACGCCCACACCGTCGGCCGGGCTGGTCACCGCGACCGGCTCGAAGCCCTCCTCGGCGAACCACTCGCAGATGACCGGCACCAGGTCCGGCTCCCGCCGGTGCCGCGTCCACAGCACCGTGCCGCCGGTGGCGCAGAGCGAGGCGCAGTGCCGCACCGTGGCCCGGATGTCGTCGTCGCTGATGTTGCCGAAGATGCCGCAGACCAGCACCAGGTCCGCCGGCGCCAGGTCGGCGTACCGGTCGGTCAGCGAGGCGTCCCCGGTCACCACCTCCACGCCGGTGAGCCCGGCGTCGGCGGCGGCACGGCGGGCCGGATCGGTGTTGCGCGGATCCAGCTCGACCAGGCGGGCGGTCACGTCGGCGCCCCGCGGATGGGCGGCCAGCACCGGGATCAGGTCGCGGCCCTGGCCCGCGCACAGACTCAGCGCGCGCAGCGGACCGGGTGGTGCCGCGTCGAGGGCGTCGGAGACACGCTGCCGCACCTCGGCGAGCCGCCGGGCCAGTGCGGACTCGGGCTGGTCGTAGTCGCGGTGCCAGGCGTACCAGTCCTTCGTCACCCGGCCAGCATAGGCGTCCGGGCCGTAGCAGATCGGCCCCGAATTCGGCGCTCGTCCACAGTGAGGGCGTCGTCCACAGGGCCGGCGGGTGGGGTGCGCGGGAGGGTGCCCGGGCCGGGCAGGGTGCTCGCGTGCGTTCCTCGATCTCTTACGCCGTGGTGTTGTTCCTCGTCGTCTGTCTGCCGGGGCCCTCCGCGTCTTCCCGGACGACGCTGTCGGCCTCGGTCGGGCCGTTGTCGGGGTTACCTGCGGGTGCCCCGACTCCTGGTGCTTCGGCGGCGGGCGGCTCGGCTGCGGGACTTCGGGGTGCGCCCGGTGGGCGGTTCCGGTGGCCGCTGCCGGGCGCGCCCCGGGTGGTGCGGCGCTTCGACCCGCCGCCGCAGCCCTGGCTGTCCGGGCACCGGGGTGTCGACCTCGCCGCCGAGCCGGGCGCGCCGGTGCTGGCGGCCGGCGCCGGGACCGTCCTGTTCGCCGGCACCGTCGCCGGCCGGCCGGTGCTCACCGTCGGCCATGCCGACGGGCTGCGCACCACATACGAACCGGTCCGCTCCCGGCTCGCCGCCGGTACCCGTGTGGACGCCGGCACGCCGGTCGGCGTCCTGCTCGCCGGGCATCCCGGGTGCGTGGAGGCGGCCTGCCTGCACTGGGGACTGCGACGCGACGCGGAGTACCTCGATCCGCTGGCCCTGCTCGGGCTCGGTCGCGTCCGGTTGCTGCCGCTGCACCCCGTCCCCGCCGACCTCGCCGGGTGATCGGGCGTGTCGCTCAGCCCTGGGCGAGCAGCGCAGGCAGCCGGACGGCCAGCCGGTCGTACTCGTCGGGGGTGTTGTAGACCTGTCCGCACAACCGCAGGTAGCCGCGCCCGTTCCAGCCGGCGATCGACACCTCGGCGGAGAGCCGGTCGGCGATCCGGGTCCGCAGCTCCCGGGCCGCGTCCAGCGTCGTCGCGACACCGGGCGGCAGCGGCACGAGCCGCATGGCGACCGCCGGTCCGCCGGGCTCCGGCAGCCGCTCCGGCGCCACACCGAGCGCGTCCCCGACGACCCGTTGCCCGTACGCGGCCAGCGCCGCGTTGTGCGCGCGTACCCGGTCCACGCCGAGGCTGCGCAACGTGAACAGGCCCACCGGCGCGGCCAGCCAGCCGGTGTAGTCGAGCGTCGCCTGCCACTCGACACGGACCGGGAAGCCGCTGTCCTGCTCCCACGAGACGACGAGCGGCTGGATCTTCTCCCGCCACTGCGGCGCCACCACGAGTACGGCGGTGCCGCGTGGCGCGTACGCCCATTTGTGCAGGTTGCCGACCCAGAAGTCGGCGCCTACCGACGCGACGGTGGCCGGCAGCATGCCCGGCGCGTGCGCGGCGTCCACCAGCACCGGCACGCCCTGCTCCCGGGCCACCGCGACGATCGCCGCGGTCGGGAAAAGCCGGGCGGTCGGCGAGGTGAGCTGGTCGACGATCAGCAGCCTGGTACGCCCGGGCCGCAGCCCGGTGCGGACGATCTCGACCACCTCCTCGTCGGTGGCGGTCAACGGCACCGGCAGCGTGCGGTGCACCGCCCCGGTGCGGGCGCACTCCCTGGCGATCGAGAGCGCCACCGCCCCGTACCCGTGGTCGGTGGTCACGATCTCGTCGCCGGGGCGCAGCGCCAGCGACTGCAACACCACGGCCGCGCCGGTGGTGGCGTTGCCGACGAGCGTGGTGCCGTCCGGGTCGGCGCCGAGGAACGCGGCCAGGTGACGGCGGGCGTGGGCGATCCGGTCGACCAGGCCCTGCGTGAAGAACCGCAGCGGGTTGGCCTCCATCTCGTCGCGCAGGCGCTGCTGGGCGCGTTGCACGGCGATCGGTACGGCGCCGAACGAGCCGTGGTTGAGATGGCTGACGGAGGGATCGAGGGAGAAGAGCAGCCGAGCCCCGGGAATCGGCTCGGGCGGCTGCGGCACCGTCATGCACCGATCCTAGCCCGGGATGGATCATGCGCCGGCCGCATTCGGTGGTCAGGCGCGGGGGTGTGCCTGGCGGTACGCGGCGCGGAGCCGCTCCACCGAGACGTGCGTGTAGATCTGGGTGCTGGCGAGCGACGAGTGCCCCAGCAGCTCCTGCACGGCGCGCAGGTCCGCGCCTCCTTCGAGCAGGTGCGTCGCTGCGGAGTGGCGCAGCCCGTGCGGCGTGACCCGCGGTACCCCGGCGGCCCCGGCCCAGCCGGACACGATCCGCCGCGCGGTGGTCGGGTTGAGCCGCCCGCCCCTAGCTCCGAGCAGCAGTGCCCGGCCCGAGCCCGGGGTCAGCAGAGTGGGCCGGCCGTCGCGCAGCCAGGCGTCGAGCGCCCGCTGGGCCGGCACTCCGTAGGGCACCGACCGCTCCCGCCCGCCCTTGCCCAGCACGCGTACCACCCGGCGGGCCTGGTCGACGTCTGTGACGTCGAGGCCGCACGCCTCGCTGACGCGTACCCCGGTGCCGTAGAGCAGTTCCAGCAGCAGCCGGTCGCGCAGCAGCACCGCGTCGGGCGGTCCGTCGCCGGCCGCCTCGGGGGCCGTTGCGTGGTCGCGTCCGAGCCCGGCGCCGTCGGGGTGGACCGTCGAGCGGTCGGCCTCGGGCGGGCCCGGGCGCTGCGACGGTGCCTCCACCAGGGCGGCGGCCTGGTCGGCGCGCAGCACCGTGGGCAGTTCCCGCCGGGCGCGAGGGCTGGCCAGCGGCGCGGCCACGTCGTCGGCGAGCAGGCCGGTGCGGTGCGCCCAGGCGCTGAACGTCCGGGCCGCGGCGGCGCGTCGCGCCATCGTCGTCCGGGCCGCTCCCACGGTCCGCTGCTTCGCCAGCCAGCTGCGCACCACGGCGAGGTCCAGCTCCGGCAGTTCGGCGCAGCCCATCCGGACGGCGTGATCCAGCAGCGACACGAGATCCGTGACGTACGCCCGGACGGTGTGGACGGAGCGGTTGCGCACCCGCGACAGATGATCGGCGAAGTCGTCCACCGCCTCGCGCATCGAGGCCGGCAGTTCCTCGTGTGCGTCCCGGGTGCCGCGCTGCCGTCTGCTCACCGCGGCACCCGGTCCGGGCGCACACGGTCGCGGCGGCGGAGGCGGACGGCGATCACCGCCCCAGCGTAAGGCCGGAGCGCCGCCCGTCGCCGTGCCGCCACCTCGCCGTGCCGCCCGGCTGTCGCTCCCGCCTTCGCGGCGGGTCGGCCGTCGCCCGTGGGCTGTGCCGTCCGCCACGTCGGCCGCGTCCTTCCGGCGTGGAAAGCGTGACGACGCGCTGAGCGGGGTGGCAGAAGCCGGTCTGGACAGGGGAAACTCATTCTGCGGCACGCTCCGGTGCGGCGACCGGCGGGCAGCGCGGCCGAGCCGGCCCCGACGGAGGCCGATCCGGCCGCGATCAGGCCAGTGCGTCCCCGTGACGGTGACGCCGGTACGAGGAGGCCGAGAGTGGGAGTGGACGCCGTCCTCTACCGGCAGATATCGGCGGGCACCGGTCGTCGCCGGCCCGCGTATGTCTCGATCGAGGCCGTCGCAGACCCGCAGGACGTGCTGCTCGACCTGCTCAAGCGTGTCCGGGGCGGCGGGCGGACCCCGCTGCTGGACCGCGTCGACCCGCTCGGTGAGCTGACAGTGAGCGCCGAGCGGATGCCGCAACTGCTCGCCGAGCTGCGGTGCCTGGCCGAGGTGGCCGGGGCGCCGGCGGAGGTCGACCACGTGCACCGGCTGGCCCGGCTCGTCCGCCGATGTGCCGAGCGCCGCGACGCCGAGATCCGGTTCGAGGGCGACTGACGCGCTCACCAACGGGCGACCGGTGGGGGCGGTGCGAGTGCGTATCCGTCGTCGCGGCGTACCACCATCGCCAGTTCCTCCAGCATGGACAGTTTGCGCATGGCGGTACGCAGGTCGACGCCCGCCCGCGCGGCGATGCTCTCCAGGTCGAGGGCCCGGCGGCGGGGCAGCGCCTCCAGCACCTGGGTGGCCTCCTCGTCGAGCCGGTCCCGGGGGCGTTCGGGCGCCCGGGCGGGCGGGGCCAGGTCGTACCCGATGCGTCCCACCTCCTCCAGCACGTGCGCGACGTTCGCTACCAGCCGTGCCTCCGGCCGTTCCCGCAGCACCTCGTGGCCACCGACGGACATCGCTGACGTGACCGGCCCGGGCACCACCATCGCCGGGCGGCGCAGGCCGAGCGCCCGGTTGAGTGTCTGGGTGGCGCCGCTGCGGGCGGCGGCCTCGACGAGGACAGTGCCGTTCGTCGCCGCCGCGATGACCCGGTTGCGGATGAGGAACCGGGGCCGCAACGGCTCCGCGCCCGGAACCCATTCGCTCACCAGCAGGCCGGTCTCGGCGATCCGGTCGAACAGCGCGGCGTTGCCCATCGGGTACGGGCGGTCCACGCCGCAGGCGAGCACGGCGACGGTGCGCCCGCCCGCTGTCAGCGCCCCGCGATGCGCGGCGGCGTCGATGCCGAACGCCCCGCCGGACACGACTGTCCACTCCCGGTCGGCGAGACCGTAGCCCAGCTCGGTGGCGATGTGCGCGCCGTAGGGGGTGGCCGCCCGCGCGCCGACGACCGCCACCGAGCGCGCCAGCGCCTCATCGAGCGGCCACGCTCCGCGTACCCAGAAACAGAGCGGCGGATCGGTCTCCACGTCGACCCGCCGGGTGGCCCCGGAGAGCGCCAGCCGGCGCAGGTCGCCGACCTGGGCGGGCCATTCGTCGTCGTCCGGGGTGACCAGCCGGGCCCCGAGCCGTTCGCCGCGGGCCAGCGCGTCGGCGGCGACCGCCCGGGCGTCCCCGGCAGCGC
>NZ_JBXUOV010000098.1:0-21313 GCF_057196585.1 Micromonospora sp. ATLC20 | reverse complement strand
CGCGACGGCCTGCACCGACCAGCCGGAACGGGCGCTCGCCGTGGGGCTGCTGCCGTGGCTGCGTACCGGCGCGGTGACGCGGGCGGCCCGGGCGCACGTGCGCGCGTACCGCCGGCACCGCGGCGAGAAGACGGCGTTCCCGCTGCTCGCCGCGCACCTGCGCTTCTGCGCGCTGGGCGGCTACCTGCATCGTGGGCTGGAGATCCTCACCGAGCAGCTGCCCGAACTGGACCGCCCGGCCGACGACCTGTCCGCGATGGAGTTCGCGGCGGCGGGCGCGCTGCTGTGCGGACTGGCCGCCGAGGCCGGGCTGGGCGGGCGGCGCATCCACCGCCCCGGGCACGGTTCCCGGCCGGCGGCCGAGGTGGACGTGGCGACGCTGGGTACGCAGTTGCAGGCGCTGGCGACGGCGCTCGCCGGCAGCTTCGACGCCCGCAACGGCACCGGGCACCAGTCCGGCCGGATCGCCTCCTGGCTGGCCGAGCGGCCGCTCGCCGCGCCGGTGTCGCTGGCTGCCGAGAGCGAGTTCGACGAGGAGCCGGACGCCGATGATCCGGCCGAACCCCTGCTGCCCGGGCCGGAGGAACCGGCACCGCTGGACGCGGCGCTGCTCGGCGCCGCGCTCGACGCCCGGGGCGAGCCGTACGCGGTGGAGCCGGACGGCACGCTCGCCGGGCGGTGGGGCGAGGCCACCATCCAGTTCCGCCTGCTCGGCCGGGACGGCGACGTGCTGCACGCCCGGGTGGTGGCGCAGCGGCGGCTGCCGGCCGGGCGGCGCGCCGAGGCGTACGCGTTCTGCAACGCCTGGAACCACGACCGGCTGCTGCCCGCCGCGTACGTGCACGAGCCCGGCGACGGGACGCTGGTGCTGGCCGCGGGCGTCTCCACCGACCTGTCCTGCGGGGTGGCCCCGGCGCAGCTCGCGGTGCTGGTGGCCGCCGCGGTCCGCACCGGCACCGCGTACGCCGAAGCGGTCGCCGCGCTGCCCTGAGCCGCCGCACCGACCGACAGTGCCGCGGACGCGGCGCGGCCCCCGGCCACCGGGCGGTGGTGGTCGGGGGCCGCGGTCTGGGTGCGGCGGTCAGCGGGCGGAGAACGCCAGCGTGTACTCGCCGGAGCCGGACAACCCGACGACGCGGTACCGGTAGGCGCCGGCCGACGTCTCGGCGGTCAGGCGGGCCGTGCCGTCGGCGGTGGCCGCGCGGGCCACGGTGCGGAACGCGCCGCCGGTGAAGCGTTGCAGCTCCAGCACCATCCGGGCGCCGTCCGGCGCGGACAGGCACGCCTCCTGGGTGCCGTCGGGCACCCGGTAGAAGCGCCCGTCCGGCTGGATCTGGGTCCGTCCGGCGGCGATCCGGCCGGTCCGGCTCACCTGCCCGGAGCACTCGGTGTCGCCCGCCGGCGGGGTGGGCTCGGCGGTCGCGGGCGGGGTGGTCTCGCCGCCGCCCGCCGGCGGCTGCGTGGGCGCGGGCTGGTCGCCGGCGGTGACGAGCGTCAGGTTGTTGCGCTGGAGGATCTCGTTGACCGGCTGGAAGAACGTGGTGCCGCCCCGGGTGCAGTCGCCGGATCCGCCGGACGTGACGCCCTGCGCCTGGTCGCCGGAGAGCCACGCGCCGCCGGAGTCACCCGGCTCGGCGCAGACGTTCGTCCGGGTCAGCCCGGTCACGGTGCCCTCCGGGTAGTTGACTGTGGCGTTCTTCGCCTGGATCAGGCCGCAGCGGGTGCCGGTGGTGGAGCCGGACCGGCAGATCGACGCGCCCACCGGCGCCTCGGTGGAGCCGTTCACCGCCACCGTGCCGCCGTCGGCGAAGTCGGTCACCACGCCCTGCGGCGTCCAGTCGGCGTTCACCCGCACGAACGCCCAGTCGTCACCGGGGAACGAGGACGCGGCGAACGTGCCCTGGGCGACCCGGTTGGACCCGGTGGTGCGGTCCCCCGACCGGCCGCAGTGCCCGGCGGTGACGAACCCGCCGACCACGGAGAAGCCCACCGAGCAGCGGCCCGCGTTGTTGATCAGGTAGGCGTCGCCGCCCCGCACGTCGAACAGCGGACGCGGGGCCTCGTCGGCGGTACGCACCCGGACCATCCCGGCCTTCGACCCCGCGGCGGCGGCGAGCCGGCGACCGTCGGCCTCCGCGCCCGGCCGGGCGATCACGACCACCGCGTTGTCTGCCACGTCGACGTACCAGCCGGCCACGTCCGGGCTGGCGTCGGCGCCCGCCGCGTCCAGCCGGGACTTCACCGCGTCCAGCTCGGCGACGCCCCGCGCCACCCGCTTCGGGACCGCGCCCGCCGCCCGTACCCGCGCCTCGCCGGCCGGGTCGGCCACCGCCACGGTGAGCGTGGCGCCGTCCGCGCTGAGCCAGCTGCCCCCGTAGCCGGCGCCGAGTTCATCGCGCAGCCGGGTGACCGTGCCGGCCGCCCACCGCTCGGTCCGCAGCCGCTTCGCCGCCTGGTCGCGGGTCAGCGCAAGGTCGCGGCCCATCGCGTCGAGGACCTCCGGCGCGACGCCGTCGGCCGCCGGCGCCGCCCGCCGGGGTTCCTCACCGGCGAACGACGGTACGGTCACCGCCGCCGTCAACCCGGCCGCCGCCACCAGTACGCCGATGACTGTCATCCGTCTGCGGTCCATCCGCCACGCTCCTCCCGACCGGCGCAGGGGCACGCCGGCCACCGGGAGGTACGGAGACGGACGCCGATCGGATGAGTACCGGCGGCACGTTTCGACGCGCCGTGTCGGGGCGTACCCGGAAAGCGACGGCGCCGGCCCACCGCGGACGGTGGACCGGCGCGCGGCGCGGTCGGGTCAGACCTCGACGACGGTCGGGACGATCATGGGCCGGCGACGGTACGCGTCGTTGACCCAGCGGCCCACCGTGCGGCGGACGATCTGCTGGAGCTGGTGCGGGTCGGTGATGCCGTCCGCGGCGGCCCGGTTCAGCGCCTCGGTGACCAGCGGGACCACCGGGTTGAACGCCTCCGGGTCCTCGGAGAAGCCCTTCGCCGAGACGGTCGGCCCGGCGACCACCTTGCCGGTGACCGAGTCGACCACCACGGTCGTCGCGATGAACCCGCCGTCGCCGAGGATCCGGCGCTCGGTGAGCAGCGACTCGCTGACGTCACCGACGGCGAGACCGTCGACGTAGACGTACCGGCTCTTGACCCGCCCGACCAGGCTGGCGCGGCCCTCGACCAGGTCGACCACGTCGCCGTCCTCGCAGAGCACGACCCGGTCCGGCGCGACGCCGGACTCGATGCCGAGCCGGGCGTGCGCCCGCAGGTGCCGCCACTCGCCGTGCACCGGCATCAGGTTGCTCGGGCGTACGACGTTGAGCAGGTAGAGCAGCTCGCCGGCCGGGGCGTGGCCGGAGACGTGCACCTTCGCGACGTCCTTGTGCACCACCACGGCGCCGGCCCGGGCCAGCCGGTTGATCACCCGGTAGACCGAGGTCTCGTTGCCGGGCACCAGCGAGGACGCCAGCACCACCGTGTCGCCCGGCGCGATGGTGATGTGCCGGTGGTCGCCGCTGGCCATCCGGCCCAGCGCGCTCATCGGCTCACCCTGCGAACCGGTGGACATCAGCACGATCTGCTCGGGCGGCAGGTTCGTGGCCTCCTCGATCCCGACCACCAGGCCGGCCGGGATGTTCAGCAGGCCCAGGTCGCGGGCGATGCCCATGTTGCGGACCATGGACCGGCCGATCAGCGCCACCTTGCGGCCGTGCTCCACGGCCGAGTCGAAGACCTGCTGCACCCGGTGCACGTGCGAGGCGAAGGAGGCGACGATGATCCGCCCCTTGGCCTTCGCGAAGATCGAGTCGAGGACCGGGCCGATCTCCTTCTCCGGCGTGACGAACCCAGGGATCTCCGCGTTCGTCGAGTCGGACAGCAGCAGGTCGACGCCCTCGGCGCCGAGCCGGGCGAACCCGGCCAGGTCGGTGATCCGCCCGTCGAGCGGAAGCTGGTCCATCTTGAAGTCGCCGGTGTGCAGCACCAGGCCGGCCGGCGTACGGATGGCCACCGCCAGCGCGTCCGGGATCGAGTGGTTCACCGCGAAGAACTCGCACTCGAACGGGCCCAGCCGTTCCCGGCCGCCCTCCCGCACGGTCAGCGTGTACGGCTGGATCCGCCGCTCGGCCAGCTTCGCCTCGACGAGCGCGAGCGTGAACTGCGAGCCGACGAGCGGAATGTCCGGCTTGTGCGCGAGCAGGTACGGCACCGCGCCGATGTGGTCCTCATGGCCGTGCGTGAGCACGATCGCCTGCACGTCGGCCAGCCGGTCCAGGATCGGGCCGAAGTCGGGCAGGATCAGGTCCACGCCCGGCTGCTCGACGTCGGGGAACAGCACCCCGCAGTCGACGATCAGCAGCTTGCCGTCGTACTCGAAGACGGTCATGTTCCGGCCGATGGCGCCGAGTCCGCCGAGCGGGATGATCCGCAGGCCGCCCTCGGGCAGCGGCGGGGGCAGTTCACCCTCGATGTGCGCCTCGGTCACGCGTCACCTCATTCTGCGACGCCGTCGCGCGGCGTCCGTCGTGTCGTTGATTCATTCGGGCAGGGGCAGGCCCGCCGCGGCGCAGTCGGCGCGCAGCTGGGCCAGTTCGTCACCGGTGGCGTCGACGAGCGGCGGCCGCACCGGGCCGGCCGGGCGACCCTGCGTCCCCAGGCCGGCCTTGACCAGGATCGTGCCCTGGGTGCGGAAGATGCCGGTGTAGAGCGGCAGCAACTGCCGGTGCAGGGCGAGCGCCCGGGCGTTGTCGCCCGCCTCGAACGCCTCGATCATCTGCTTGGTCAGCGCGCCGGTGAAGTGGGTGGAGGTGCCGACCACGCCGACCGCGCCGATCGACAGCATCGGCAGGGTGAGCGCGTCCTCGCCGCTGTAGTAGGCCAGGTCGGTGCGGGCGAGCACCTCCGCGGTGGCGAACAGGTCGCCCTTGGCGTCCTTCACCGCGACGATCCGGCCGTGCTCGGCCAGCTTCACGAGCGTCTCGGTGGCGATCGCCACGCCCGCGCGGTGCGGGATGTCGTAGAGCATGACCGGCAGGCCGGTGGCGTCCGCGACGGTGGTGAAGTGCCGCAGCAGGCCGGCCTGCGGTGGCTTGTTGTAGTACGGCGTGACCACCAGCAGGCCGTGCGCACCGGCCTTCTCGGCCTGTGTGGCCAGCTCGACGGTGTGCCGGGTGTCGTTGGTGCCCACCCCGGCGACGATGCGGGCCCGGTCGCCGACCGCCTCGACCACGGTGCGGATCAGCGACTCCTTCTCCGCCTCCGTGGTGGTCGGGGACTCACCGGTGGTGCCGTTGAGGACCAGCGCGTCGTTGCCCTGCTCGTCGACGAGGTATTCGGCCAGCCGGGCGGCGCCGTCGAGATCCAGGCCGCCGTCCGGCGTGAACGGGGTCACCATGGCCGTCATCACTCGCCCGAACGGGCGCGACGCGCCCCGGCTCGGGGCGGCGGAGTGGTCGTGCGTCATGCTCACAACCTAGCGGACGGCCGCCGGTGGCCCGGCGGCGAAGGGCGACGAGTCACTCGGCGTGCGGCGACGCTGCCACCTCGGTGCCGTCGGACAGGGTGGAGATCTCGAAGTCGGCGAAGACGTTCGGCGCGACGCCCTTGAGCTGGCGCAGGCACTCCACCGCCAGCTCGCGGATCTCCACGTCGGCGTGCTCGGTGGCGCGCATCTTCACGAAGTGGCGCCAGGCCCGGTAGTTGCCGGTCACCACGATCCGCGTCTCGGTGGCGTTCGGCAGCACCGCCCGGGCCGCCTGGCGGGCCTGCTTGCGGCGCAGCGTCGGGTTGGGCTCGTCGGTGAAGCGGGCCTCCAACCCCTCCAGCAACTCGGTGTACGCCCGCACCGCCGCGTCGGTGGCCTCGACGAACTTCTTGTGCAGCTCCGGGTCGTCGGCGATCACCGACGGCTCGACCATCGCGGCGTCCCGCTCGGGCACGTAGCGCTGGGAGAGCTGCGAGTAGGAGAAGTGCCGGTGCCGGATCAGCTCGTGCGTGAACGAGCGGGAGACGCCGCTGAAGTAGAAGCTCGCCGAGCCGTGCTCCAGCACGCTCAGGTGACCGACCTCCAGGATGTGCGCCAGGTAACCGGCGTTGGTGGCGGTGGCCGGGTTCGGCTTCTTCCAGCTCTGGTAGCAGGCCCGGCCGGCGAACTCGGCGAGCGCCTGCCCACCGTCGGCGTCGGTGGACCAGGGCACCTCTTCGGGTGCCTGGAACTGGGTCCACGCGATCAACTTGACCTGGGGCTGAACCATCTCCGGCATTCCTGCGACTGTAGTGGGCCCGCCCCCCGCCGTGGAAATCGGCCACGCGGCCGCACCGCCGGCTCGGCGATCGGCCCGAAGGAGATCTTGGTAGGAAAGCGCCCCTCTGGGGGCCGTTTCGTACCAAGATCTCGCGAGGGCTGGGCTCCGGCTAGACGTAGAGCGAGGTGAAGGGGGCCCACGGTAGGTTGCGGACCACCGAGAAGACCCCCCAGGCGGCCAGGAACACGCCGATGACCTTGGGGCTGAACTGGGCCTCGGGCAGCTTCCAGCCGAACGCCCGGTTGCCGGCCCAGGCCACGAAGAGCCAGGTCAGGAACGGCAGCGCGAAGACGAACAGGAAATGGTGCCGGGCTGCGGCGGGCAGGTCGCCGTGCAGCACGTACCAGAGCGCGCGGGTGCCGCCGCAGCCCGGGCAGTCCAGCCCCGTGGTCAGCTTGAGCAGGCAGGTCGGCGCGGCGTCCGGGTCGCTCCGGGTCGGGTCACTGACCAGCGCGTACGCGATGCCGAGGCCGACGCAGCCGAGCGCTGCGAGCGGCACCGCCCAGCGCGGGGCGCGGGCGTGCAGGCGCATCACCAGCCGGGTGAGCCGGTCGCTCTCGACCGGCTGGTACGCCGCCGGGTAACCCGGCCACGGCGCTCCGGGTGCTCCGGGTGCTCCGGGTGCTCCGGGTGCTCCGGGTGCTCCGGGTGGAGCGTGCGGACCGGCGTGCGCGTGCGTCTCGGCGTGCGAAGGCTGCCCGGCGTACGCGTAAGCGTGCGCCTCGCCCTGCGGCCCGGACTCCGGCTGCGCGGGCCCGTGCGGGTGCGGCTCGGTGTGCGGGTCGGGCGCGGTGGCAGGCCGGTCAACGCTCGTCACGCGCTCACCGTACACCGGCCACGCCCACCAACGCGGCGGCCAGCGGCCCCGCGAGGTCGCCCGCGGCGGGCGGGGCGACCGCGTCCAGGCCGAGCCAGCCGGCGAGCCGGTACAGCTCGGCGGCGAGCGCCACCGCGGTCTCCCCCGGGTCGGCGCCCGGCTCGACCCAGGCGGCGGGCACCAGCAGCGCCCCGGCCTTCCGGTCGGCCTTCAGGTCGACCCGGGCGGTGAAGCGCTCGCCCTGGCGGAACGGCAGCACGTAGTAGCCGTAGACCCGCTGGGGCGCCGGCACGTAGATCTCGATCCGGTAGGTGAGGCCGAACAGCCGCTCGGTGCGCGCCCGCTCCCAGACCAGCGGGTCGAACGGGCTGACCAGCGTGTTGCCGCGGACCCAGCGGGGCAGCCGCGCGTCGGCGTGCAGGTAGGCGGGGTGCCGCCAGCCCTGCACGGTGACCGGGGTCAGCTCGCCGGCCTCGACCAGTTCGGCCACCGCCCGCCGCGCCCCGGCGACCGGCAGCCGGAAGTAGTCGCGCAGCTCCGGCTCGGCGGCGACACCGAGGGCGCGGGCTGCGATCGACACCAGCGACCGGTGCGCCTCGGCGTCGGTCGGGGTGGGCGCGTCCAGCACGGCGGCCGGGAGCACCCGCTCGGGCAGGTCGTAGCGGCGGGCGAACGAGTTGGTGCGGTCGGCGGCGGTGACCTCGCCGGCCCAGAACAGGAACTCCAGCGCCCGTTTCACGGCCGACCAGTTCCAGCCCCAGTTGCCGGTCTCCCGTGGGGCGTCGTGCTCGATCTCGGCCGCGGTCAGCGGCCCTCGGGCGGCCACCTCGTCACGGACCCAGGCGACCAGCTCGGGCTGCTCCTCGGCGATCCGGCGCATCCCGCCCCACGCCTCGTCGCGGGCCTTGGCCATCCGCCAGCGCAACGCCGGGTGCAGCCCCACCGGCACCAGTGACGCCTCGTGCGCCCAGTATTCGAACAGCTCACGCGGGCGGCGGTAGGCGGCGGTGTCCAGCAGCGCGGTCGGGTAGGGCCCGAGCCGGCTGTAGAGCGGCAGGTAGTGCGCCCGCTGAAGCACGTTCACCGAGTCCATCTGGATCAGCCCGACCCGGTCGAGCACCCGGCGCAGGTGGCGGCGGGTGGGCACGCCTGAAGGCGCCGGGTCGGCGAAGCCCTGGGCGGCCAGGGCGATCCGGCGGGCCTGGGCGAGGGAGAGCGATTCCGGTACGGCCATCGCCGGCGACCCTAATCCAGCGGTACGACACCGGGAGCGGCGGCTGGACCGATCGCCCGTCGGGGCATAGAACGGACAGGTGCTCACCATTCGCCGGGAGGAACCGGACGACGCCGAGGCGATCGCCCGGGTGCACGTCCACGGCTGGCAGGCCGGGTACGCCGGGATCATGCCCGAGGAGGTGCTGGGCCGGCTGAACCCGCGCGCCTGGGCACAGCGCCGCCGCGACCTCGGCACCGCCGACCCGGAGCACCCGTTCACCACGCTCGTCGCCGAGGACGGCGGCACGATCGTCGGGTTCACCACGTTCGGGCCGTACCGGAACAACCAGGACCGCGGCGACCTCGACCCGGCGCACGGCGAGCTGCTGGCGATCTACCTGGAGCCCGCGCACTGGGGCTCGGGCGCCGCGCGGACGCTGCTCGCGGCGGCCCGCGACGGCCTGGCCGAGCGGGGCTGGACCACCTACCGGCTCTGGGTGCTCGCCGACAACGCCCGTGCCCGCCGCTTCTACGAACGGGCCGGGCACCTACCGGACGGCGAGGAGTCCACCTACCCGGTGCCGCTCTCCGGCGGGCGCACCCCGATCCTGCTCCGCGAGCTGCGGTACATCACCGGAGGCTGACCCGGCCGGGACGCCGTCGCCGGGACGAGCGCCGTCCGCCGGCGTGAGCCAGCGCCGGACCGGCAGCCCGAGCAGCAGCGCCAGGCTGATCCACACGTACGTGTTGCTGCCGAGGAACCCGTCCACGCCGGAGAAGTCCTTCTCCCAGGACCAGACGATCCGGCTGCACAGCAGCGCGTACCCGATCAGCGCGGCGGCCAGCAGCAGACGGCGCCGCCGGCTGCGGGCGGGCGCCGCCATGCCGTTGTCGACGAGCAGGATCAACCCGGGCAGCAGCCAGACCAGGTGGTGCACCCAGGTCACCGGGCTGACCAGGCACATCACGGCGCCGGTGAGGGCCAGGCCGGTGGCCTCGTCGCCGGCGGCCACCGCCGCCCGCGAACGCCAACCCCAGATCACAAGCGTCAGGAGTACGAGCGCCAGCCAGGCGATCGTGCTCGGATGCTGCGGGTCGAGCCGGGCCACCACCCCGCGCAGCGACTGGTTGGAGACGAACGCCAGCTCACCGACCCGGTCGGTGTTCCACAGCGCCTCGGTCCAGAACTCCCGGGAGGCGTCGGGGAAAAGCCCGGCGGCCACGAGCGTGGCGACGGCAGCCGTGCCGACTGTGGTCAGCGCGGCCCGCCAGCGGCCGGTGACCAGCAGGTAGACGATGAAGATGCCGGGCGTCAGCTTGATCGCGGTGGCCAGGCCGATGCCCACGCCCGCCCAGCGGCTGCGCGCCGGCAGCAGCCACAGCAGGTCCACCGCCACCAGGAACAGCAGCAGCATGTTGACCTGGCCGAAGTTGACCGTCTCGCGCATCGGCTCGTACGCGGCGGCCAGGCACAGCGCGACAGCGAGCGCGAACCAGCGCGTCCAGCCGGACCGGCGGGCCACCGGGTCCAGCAGCCGCCAGATCACCACGGCGCTCGCCAGCACCGTCGCGGTCACGCTCACCACGATCGCCGCGCCCCACGGCAGGTACGCCATCGGCAGCATCACCAGCGCGGCGAACGGCGGGTAGGTGAAGCCGTACTGCGTGCCGGGGCGCAGGAAGTCGTAGATCTCCCCGCCGTCACGCGCCCAGTACGTCAGCGCGCCGTAGTAGACCTGCAGGTCGAAGAAGCCGTGCCGCACCGCCGCCACGGAGAGGAACACGGTGACCGCCGCGGCGAGCGCCACCACGGCGACGACCTGCGCGACCGCCCGCCCGGCACCCTGCGCCACCGTCACCCTCCTCGCCCTGCGTAGGCTCACGTGCCATGGCTGCAGGCTACGTCCGGCCCGCGCGTCCCGAGGACGCCGGCGAGATCGCACGCATCCAGCTCGCGACCTGGCGGGTCGCGTACCGCCGGATCCTGCCCCGGCACGTGCTCGACAACCTCGACGAGGCGTACCTCGCGCGGCGGTGGAGTGCGGCGGTGCAGGAGCCGCCCTCGGGCGCGCACCGGGTGCTGGTCGCCGTCGAACAGGCGGCGCAATCCTATCTGGTGGGGTTCGTCGCCTCCGGTCCGGCCGACGCCGACGCGCTCGCCCCGGACGAGCCGGCCGAGGCGCTCGGTTCGGGCGTCGCGGCGGTGACGGACCTGCTGGTCGAGCCCCGGTGGGGGCGGCGCGGGCACGGCAGCCGGCTGCTCGCCGCGGCTGTCGACCACTGGCGGTCCGACGGGCTGACCCGGGCGGTGGCGTGGACGTTCGACGCCGACGCGGCGACCCGGAAGTTCCTCGGCTCGACCGGCTGGGAGCCGGACGGCGCGACCCGCGCGCTGGACGTGGACGACATGCTCGTCCCCCAGCTCCGCTTCCACGTGGCGGTCCCGGAGGAAAATCTTCCGCCGCAGCGATGAGTTCCGCTCGTCTCGCCGGTCCACCCTCGCGTGGGTGGGCCGGCGGTCCCGGCACGGGGCAGGACCGCCACCCCACCCGCCGCCCCACCCGCCACCCCACCCCGTCGATCATGAGGTTGGCGGCAGTCGGGGAGATCGAAAAGGCCGCCAACCTCATGATCGACCGGGGGCAAGCCCGGGGGTGAGGGTCAGGCCGGGGGGAGGAGTTCGGCTACCAGTTCGTCGTCCTCCATCGCGCCTGTGGGGTGGAAGCCCAGGGACGTGTAGAGGGCGGCGGCGGGCTTGTTGTCGGGGTGGTAGCTGAGACGGATCGGCCGGCCCGCCTCGGCGAGCCAGTCCGCGAGCGTCCGCACCGTGGCGCGGCCCAGGCCCCGGCCCTGCTCGGCGGCGTCGATCACCATGCCGCCGATCCAGCGCGACTCGTCGTCGTCCACGCCCCACATGACGTGGCCCACGACCGTCTCGTCGGCGTACACGGCCAGCGAGTTCCAGACGTCCGAGCGTTCGGTGAGAAGCAGGTAGCGGGCGGCGAGCGCGGCCACGAAGGCGCGCTGGTCGTCGTGCGGCGCGACGTCCGCCACGGCCCGCCAGTTGTCGTCGTCCACCGGGCGCAGCGTCACCCGGCGGCCGGTGCGGTCGGAGTGTCCGGAATCGATCATGAAAAGCAGCCTAGGTCGACGCCCCCGACCAGGCAAAACGGTTTCCCGCAGCAGGCCGGGGGCACACCGCGGCGGGTCAGTCGAGCAGGGCGTCCAGGCCGACCGTCAGCCCGGGCCGGCGGCCCACCTCACGGACCGCGAGCAGCACGCCGGGCATGAACGACACCCGGTCGTACGAGTCGTGCCGGATGGTGAGCGTCTCACCCGTGGTGCCGAACAGCACCTCCTGGTGGGCGACCAGGCCGGTGGCGCGTACCGCGTGCACGCGTACCCCGTCGATGTCGGCGCCGCGGGCGCCGGCCACCTCGTCGCGGGTGGCGTCCGGCGCGGGCCCCAGACCGGCCTCGGCGCGGGCCGCGGCGATCAGCCGGGCCGTGTGGGTGGCGGTGCCGCTCGGCGCGTCCAGCTTGCGCGGGTGGTGCTGCTCGACGATCTCGACCGACTCGAAGTAGCGGGCGGCGCGCGCCGCGAACTGCATCATCAGCACCGCGCCGATGCCGAAGTTGGGGGCGATCACCACGCCCACGCCGGGCCGGTCGGCGAGCCAGCCGCGCACCTCGGCGAGCCGCTGCTCGGTGAAGCCGGTGGTGCCCACCACCGCGTGCACGCCGTTCTCGACGCACCAGCGCAGGTTGTCCATGACCGCGTCGGGGGTGGTGAAGTCGACGACCACCCCGGCGCCCGCCTGGGCCACCGCGTCCAGGTCGTCGCCCTGGTCGACTGCCGCGACCAGCTCCAGGTCGGCGGCGGAGTCGACCGCCTTGCAGACCTCCATGCCCATCCGGCCCCGGGCACCCAGCACACCGACCCGGGCCGCCGTCTTCTGCTGCTCAGTCACGGCCCACAACCTATCCCAGCGCCCGGCACGGGATCCGGCGGACCGGTGGGCCGCTCAGCTCGTGGCCGCGAAACTGCCGGAGTCGAACGGGCCGACCACGGCCAGCGACATCGGCCGGCCGAGCAGGTCGGCGGCGAGCGCGTTCACGTCGTCGAGCGTCACCGCGTCCACCCGGGACAGCAGGTCGTCCACCGGCATCAGGTTGCCGTAGAGCAGCTCGCCCTTGGCGAGCCGGCTCATCCGCGAGCCGGTGTCCTCCAGCCCGAGCACGAACGAGCCCTTGCTCATCCCCTTGCCCCGGGCCAGCTCCGCCTCGGTGATCCCCTCGGCGGCCACCCGCGCCATCTCCGCGCGGGTCAGGTCCAGCACCTCGTCCACCTTGCCCGGCGCACAGCCGGCGTAGACGGCGAACACGCCGCTGTCGGCGTACTGGCTGGCGTACGAGTAGACCGAGTACGCCAGGCCGCGCTGCTCCCGGATCTCCTGGAACAGCCGGCTGGACATGCCACCGCCGAGCACGTTGTTCAGCACGCCGAGGGCGAACCGCCGGTCGTCGGTGCGGTCGATCCCCGGGCAGCCGAGGATGACGTGCGCCTGCTCGGTCTCCTTCGGCTCGACGAGCGTGGTGGCCGGCTTGGTGCGTACCGCCGGGGTGGCCGACCGGTGCGGCGCGGGCGACGCCGGGTCGGTGTCCAGCGGGGTGCCGCGCAGCGCCTGCCGGACCAGCTTGACCACTGCGGCGTGGTCGAGGTTCCCGGCGGCGGCGATCACGATCTGCGGCGCGGTGTAGCGGCGGCGGTAGAAGCCCTGGATCTGCCGCCGGGTCATCGGCGTGACCGTCTCCTCGGTGCCGGAGATGAGGCGGCCCAGCGGGTGGTCGCCGTAGACGGCGCGGGCGAACAGGTCGTGCACCTCGTCGCCGGGCTCGTCGTCGTGCATGGCGATCTCTTCGAGGATGACGCCGCGTTCGGTCTCCACGTCGGCGGGGGCCAGCACCGAGTCTGCGACCAGGTCGCACATGACGTCGATGGCCAGCGGCAGGTCCTCGTCCAGCACCCGCGCGTAGTAGCAGGTGTATTCCTTCGTGGTGAAGGCGTTGGTCTCGCCGCCCACGGCCTCGATCTGCGCCGAGATCTCCAGCGCGCTGCGCTTGTTGGTGCCCTTGAACAGCAGGTGCTCCAGGAAGTGCGCGGCGCCGGCCTGCGTGCCGGTCTCGTCGCGCGAGCCGACCGCCACCCAGATGCCGAACGACACGCTGCGCATCGCCGGGATCGCCTCGGTGAGCACCCGCAGCCCGCTGGGCAGCACGGTACGGCGGACGGTGCCGCCGAGCGGGTCGTCGCTGAGCGTACGGGTGACCGCGCGGGCCGCCGAGCCGGCCGGCGCCACCCCCCGTCCCGTCGAGGCGCCTGACGAACTCACGAGAAACCTGCTCTCCGGATGACGAGGAACGGCGGGACGTACGACGGCTCCAGCTCGCGCAGGCGACCTGGAGCCGTGGGCCGGCCCGGGTGACGCGGACGTCACCCGGGCCGGTCGGTGGATCAGCTGTGCCGGGTCCGGCGGCGCGGACGGGACTCGCCGCCGCCCTCGCCACCCTCGGAGCGACGCTCGCCACCCTCGGAGCGACGCTCGCCACCCTCGGAGCGACGCTCGCCACCCTCGGAGCGACGCTCGCCACCCTCGGAGCGGCGCTCGCCACCCTCGGAGCGGCGCTCCCGGTCACCCCGGTCACGCGGGCCGCGGTCGCCGCCGCGGTCCCGGCCGGACGGACGGTCGCCACCCTCGGCGGCGGCCGGCGCCTCGGCGCCCTCCGGGCGGACCTTGTCCAGGTAGATCTTGCCGCGGGCGTCGATGTCCGCGATCTCCACCTCGACCTTGTCGCCGACGTTGAGGTAGTCCTCGACCTTCTCGACCCGCTTGCCGTCGCCCACCTTGGAGATGTGCAGCAGGCCGTCGCGGCCCGGCAGCAGCGAGATGAAGGCGCCGAACGCGGCGGTCTTCACCACGGTGCCGAGGAACCGCTCCCCGGCCTTGGGCAGCGTCGGGTTGGCGATCCCGTTGATCCGGTCGACTGCGGCCTGGGCGGACGGGCCGTTTGTGGCGCCGACGTAGATCGTGCCGTCGTCCTCGATGGAGATCTCGGCGCCGGTCTCGTCCTGGATCGCGTTGATGGTCTGGCCCTTCGGGCCGATCACCATGCCGATCTTGTCGACCGGGATCTTGACGGTGGTCACCCGCGGGGCGTAGTCCGACATCTCGGCCGGCGCCTCGATGGCCCGCTGCATCACGTCGAGGATGGTCTGCCGCGCCTCGTGCGCCTGCTGGAGCGCGGCGGCCAGCACGTCCGACGGGATGCCGTCCAGCTTGGTGTCGAGCTGGAGCGCGGTGACGAAGTCACGGGTGCCGGCGACCTTGAAGTCCATGTCGCCGAACGCGTCCTCGGCACCGAGGATGTCGGTCAGCGTCACGTACTGGGTCTTGCCGTCGACCTCGTCGGAGATGAGGCCCATGGCGATGCCGGCGACCGGCGCCTTCAGCGGCACACCGGCCGAGAGCAGGCCCAGCGTCGAGGCGCAGACCGAACCCATCGAGGTGGAGCCGTTGGAGCCGAGCGCCTCGGAGACCTGCCGGATGGCGTACGGGAACTCCTCGCGCGAGGGCAGCACCGGGATCAGCGCCCGCTCGGCGAGCGCGCCGTGGCCGATCTCGCGCCGCTTCGGCGAGCCGACCCGGCCGGTCTCACCGGTCGAGTACGGCGGGAAGTTGTAGTTGTGCATGTAGCGCTTGCGGTTCTCCGGGGACAGCGTGTCCACCATCTGCTCCATGCGCAGCATGTTCAGCGTGGTGACGCCCAGGATCTGGGTCTCGCCGCGCTCGAACAGCGCCGAGCCGTGCACCCGCGGCAGCACGCCGACCTCGGCGGTCAGCGGGCGGATGTCACGCGGGCCGCGGCCGTCGATGCGGACCTGCTCGCGCAGCACCCGGTTGCGGACCTCGGACTTGGTCAGCGAGCGGAACGCGGCGGACAGCTCCTTCTCGCGGCCCTCGAACCGGCCGGTCAGCTCCTCGGCGACCTTGGCCTTGATCCGGTCCAGGGCCTCCTCGCGGTCGGCCTTGCCGGCGATCTTCAGCGCCTCGGTGACGTCGGCGCGGGCCACGTCGGCCACCGCGTCGTACACGTCGTCCTGGTAGTCCAGGAACACCGGGAACTCGCTGACCGGCTTGGCGGCCACCTCGGCCAGCTCGCTCTGCGCCCGGCACAGCTCGCGGATGGCCGGCTTGGCGGCCTCCAGGCCGCTGGCCACGATCTCCTCGGTCGGCGCGGTCGCGCCGCCCGAGATCAGGGCCACCGCGTTCGGGGTGGCCTCGGCCTCGACCATCATGATCGCGACCTCGCCGTCCGGCAGGGTGCGGCCGGCCACGACCATGTCGAAGGTGGCCCGCTCCAGCTCCTCCAGGGTCGGGAAGGCGACCCACTGGCCGTCGACGTGCGCGACCCGGGTCGCGCCGATCGGGCCGGAGAACGGCAGGCCGGAGAGCTTGGTCGACATCGACGCGGCGTTGATCGCCACCACGTCGTACGGGTGCTGCGGGTCGAGCGCCAGGACGGTCTCGACGACCTGGACCTCGTTGCGCAGGCCCTTGACGAACGACGGGCGCAGCGGCCGGTCGATCAGCCGGCAGGTGAGGATGGCGTCCTCGCTGGGCCGGCCCTCGCGGCGGAAGAACGAGCCGGGGATCCGGCCCGCGGCGTACATCCGCTCCTCGACGTCCACCGTCAGCGGGAAGAAGTCGAACGACTCGCGCGGCTGCTTGCCGGCCGTGGTCGCGGAGAGGACGACCGTCTCGCCGAGCTGGGCGACGACGGAGCCGGCGGCCTGGCGGGCCAGACGGCCGGTGGAGAAGGTGATCTCACGGGTGCCGAAGGACCCGTTGTCGATCACCGCGGTGCGGGATTCGGTGCCGAGGTTGGTCTCGGTCATGTGCTGTGGTGCTCCTTCGCGTCGTCGGCCGACGACACGGGAACTGCTCAGGCGGCCGGTCTTCGATCGAAGCGCCCGGGACGGCCGGCGTCGTGCCGGGATTCCCGGGGGCCACTACCGGAGACCGGTGCTGACCGGCTCCCTCTCGGGTGTCGCGCGGCCGGGTTCTTCGGTGGTACCGGAAACGGGGGAGCAGCCAGGCGGCCACTCCCCCGTCAGGTCATCGGCGCAGGCCGAGCCGCTCGATGAGCGACCGGTAGCGGTTGATGTCCTTCTTCTGGACGTAGTTCAGCAGCCGGCGGCGCCGGCCGACCAGCAGCAGCAGCCCACGGCGGCTGTGGTGGTCGTGCTTGTGCACCTTCAGGTGCTCGGTGAGCTCCGCGATCCGCTTGGTCAGGACCGCGACCTGCACCTCGGGCGAGCCGGTGTCGCCCTCGGCGGTGGCGTACTCCTGGCGGATCTTGGCCTTGGCTTCCTGGTCGAGCGCCATGTTCTCCCTGTTTCGTGGGTCATTCGATGAGGTCCGGAGCGGTCGTGGTGACCGGTGCAACGGACCGGTTCCTCGCACCCGCGGCGTCGTGCAGGCACGCGAGGCCCCCGTCGGTCAGCCGACGTCTCCGTCAGCCTACCAGCCCTCGGGACGGACGGCCGGTCAAGGTGCCCCCGCGCCGGTCAGAGCACCGCCCGGCGGGTGCGTTCCACGTCCTCGGCGATCTGGGCCACCAGCGGTTCGATCGCGTCGTATGTCCGCTGCTCACGCAGGTGCGCCACGAAGTCCAGGGCCAGCCGTTCGCCGTACAGGTCGCCGCTGAAGTCCAGCGCGTACGCCTCCACCCGCCGCTCCCGGCCGGAGAACGTCGGGTTGGTGCCGATCGACACCGCCGCGGCCAGCGGTTCGCCGTCGCGGCGCACCAGGCGGGCCGCGTACACGCCGTCGGCGGGCACCGCCGCGTACCTGTGGGTCAGCAGGTTGGCGGTGGGGTAACCCAGCTCACGTCCGCGCTGGTCGCCGCGGACCACCACGCCCTCGACCCGGTGCGGGCGGCCGAGCGCCGCCGCCGCCGCGCCCACGTCGCCCGCGTCGACGCAGGACCTGATGTACGTGGAGGAGAAGACCGTCCCCGCCTCGGCGACCAGCGGCGCGCCCTCGACCGCGAACCCGAAGGTACGGCCCAGCCGCTCCA
This sequence comes from Micromonospora sp. ATLC20, assembly GCF_057196585.1. Taxonomy (NCBI): domain Bacteria; kingdom Bacillati; phylum Actinomycetota; class Actinomycetes; order Micromonosporales; family Micromonosporaceae; genus Micromonospora; species Micromonospora sp. ATLC20. The sequence continues at coordinate 3,827 of NZ_JBXUOV010000098.1, read as the reverse complement.
GCAGCGGCACGTCACCGGCGGCCCGGTGCCCGAACCGGAAGTTGTCGCCGACCACCACCAGCGCGGCGTGCAGGTGCGCGACCAGGACGTCGTGCACGAACGCCTCGGGTGGCAGCCGGGAGAACTCGACTGTGAACGGCACCACGCAGAGCACGTCCACGCCGAGCGCCTCGATCAGCTCGGCCTTGCGGGCCGGCTCGGTCAGCACCGCCGGGTGCGAGCCGGGGCGTACCACCTCGGCCGGGTGCGGGTCGAACGTCACCACCACCGACTTGACGCCCAGCTCCCGGGCGCGTGCCACAGCGTGCCCGATGGTCGCCTGGTGCCCCCGGTGCACGCCGTCGAAGACGCCGATGGTGACCACCGAGCGTCCCCAGCCGCCGGGCGCCGCCTCGTACCCCCGCCACCGCTGCATGCCGTTCCTCCCCTGTCCGCCCCGCGCGCCGTTCAGGCCGGGGCCAGCACGATCTCCGCGCGGGCCCGACCGTCCCGCTCGCTGACGATAGCGATCAGCCCGCCCGCCGGGTCGAAGACGGCGTACGGCCCGGTGATCCCGGCCGGTGCCAGCGGCCCGCCGTGGGAGAGCACCCGGGTCTCGTCGGCGGTGGCGTCCCGGCGCGGGAAGAACCGCGCGGCGGCGGCGTCCAGCGGCAGGTTCACCACGTCCGGCGCGCGCTCCTCGAGCTGGTCGAGCGTGGCCGCCTCGTCGAGCGTGAACCCGCCCACAGCGGTCCGGCGCAGCGCGGTGAGGTGGCCGCCGACGCCGAGCGCCGCGCCCGCGTCGCGGGCCAGCGCCCTGATGTACGTCCCGGACGAGCAGGTCACGTCCATGTCCACGTCCACCACGTCCGGGACGTCCCGGCGGATCGCCAGCACGTCCAGCCGTGACACGGTGACCCGCCGGGCGGGCAGTTCGACCGCCTCGCCGTCGCGGACCCGCTTGTACGCCCGCTGACCGTCGATCTTGATGGCGCTCACCGCGCTCGGCACCTGGTCGATCTCGCCGGTGAGGGCGGCCAGCGCGGCGCGTACCCCGTCGTCGGTGACCGCACCGGCCGGGGTGGTCGCGACCACCTCGCCCTCGGCGTCGTCGGTGACCGTGGACTGTCCCAGCCGGATCGTCGCGGCGTAGCTCTTGCCGGCGCCGATCACGTACGTGAGCAGCCGGGTCGCCCGGCCCACGCCGATCACGAGGACGCCGGTGGCCATCGGGTCGAGCGTGCCGCCGTGACCGACGCGGCGGGTACGGGCCAGCCGCCGGATGCGGGCCACCACGTCGTGCGACGTCATGCCGCCGGGCTTGTCGACCACGATCAGACCGTCTGTGCTCACGACCGCCAAGCCTGCCAGACGCCGGTGATCGGCCCTGCGGGGGATACCGCCCAGCTTCGGCGGGGTGTCAAGATCGTGCGCCCCCGACCCGTCTGCCCGGGAAGTCCGATGACCGATCACCGCCCCGCCCCCGACCCCTACCCCACCGGCCACTTGCCGGAGGACGAGCTGGGACGGGTACCCGAGTGGCTGCGCCGGCCCGCGCCCGAGGTCGAGCCGGGCCGCGGCGACCGCCTGCGGATCGCGCTCGGCGGGCACTCCGGCAAGCTGCTCGGCGGCATGGTCGTGCTGGCGCTACTCGCGTTCTTCGGGCTCGTCGGCGGCCTGGGCTACCAGGGCTTCCAGCGCTGGCGCGAGATCTCGACGGCATACCCGACGACGAGCCCGCCGAGCGGTGAGCAGGCGGTCAGCTCCGCGTCGCCCCCGCCGGCCGCCGGCCCGTTCGACGGCACCCCCGCGGCCGGCTTCCCGGAGGGTGCGGCCGGGATCGCGCTGCCCCGGGTCAAGCGGACCGGCCCGTTCACCGAGAAGCAGGTGGCCGACGGTCTGGCCAAGGTACGCAAGGCCCTGGTCACCGCCCGGCTGGACCGCACGTTCTTCACCGAGAAGAGCCCGGATCGGCTGGTGCGCCAGTTCGCCCCGGACACCCGCGCCAGCATCCGGAAGGACTTCACGGCCGGCGGCGCCGCCAACTACGCCACCCGGCTCGGGCCGGGCACCCGGTTGACGAACGACCCGCCGCGGGTGCAGGGGCGGATCTCGTACCGCGCGACCCGGGATGCGTACGACATCCGCGTCCTGGAGATCACCACCAACTTCGTCTGGGTCTACGCCGTCCGGAGCACCCGCGCCCCGTCGGTCCCGGACGTCATCCTGGTGCACGACACGGTGATCTGGGAGGTGCCCCTCCCGGCGGACGTCGTCACCGGCTCCCGAGGGCTGTGGATGCGGGACGCGAACTCCTACGTGACGAACGTGGAGTGCGCCGGTCTGAGCAAGGGTCTGCTGGAACTGGAGATCACGCCGACCTACGGGGACGCCGGCAGCTCCGGGGAGCACCCGGACGCCGTGTACGACCTGGACCGCTCGCTGAAGGTCGCGGACCCGTGCTGAGCCCGAGGGGATCCGAGCGGGACGGCTACCCCGACTGGCTGGACCGGTTGGAGCGGGAGATCCGGCCGAGCCTCGCCGTACGCCTGCGGATCTGGTGCCGGCGGCGCGCCCGCCGGCTGACGGCCGCGCTCGGCGTGGTGCTGCTGCTGGCAGCCGCGGCCGGTGCCGCCGGTTACGGCTACCGGCAGCTCCGGCGTCCGGCGGCCGCGCCGTCCCCGGCGGTCACCGGCGCTCCGGCGACCGCGGGACCGACTGTCCCGCCGGATGTCTTCGCCGGCACGCCGGCGGCGGACTGGCCGGCGGGGGCGGCCGGGATCGTGCTGCCACCGGCCCGGCCGACCGGCGGCTTCACCGGCGCCGAGGTGTCCGCCGGGCTGGCGCGGGTCCGCGCCGCCATGCTGACCGCCCGCCTGGACCGCGCGTTCATGACCGGCGGCAGCCCGGCCCCGCTGCTGCGTCACGTCGCGCCGGCTGCCCGGGAGTCGGTGCGGAAGGACTGGTCCACCGAGACGATCGCCACGTACGCGACCCGGCTGGCCCCGGACGCCCGGCTCACCCCGGACCAGCCGCGGACGAAGGGCCGGTTCACCTACCGCGCCGTCCGGCAGGCCGACGGCGTACGGATGCTGGAGGTGACCAGCAACTTCGTCTGGGTCTACGGGTTCCGCGACCTCGCCTCCCGATCCGGTCACTCGGTGGTGGTGCTGCACGACGAGATCGTCTGGCGGTTGCCGCACGCCGGCGACGTGGCACGGGCCGACCGGGGGCTCTGGTTGCACCGGATGTCGAGCTACGGGTCGGGCGTGGACTGCGACGCCGTGAAGCTCGGGCTGATCCGCCCCGGCGGCCTGGACCCGGCCGGCATCGGCTCCCCCGAGGACCCCGACGCGCTGTACGACCCGGAGCACCCGATCGAGCTGCCGGTCTCATGCTGACCGGCGTCAGCGGACCGCGCCGACCACCGCCCACGCGCCCGAGCGCATCCGCAGCAGCAGGCCGACCAGCCGCAGCACCACGAACAGCGTCAGCCCGGCCCAGATCCCGCCCAGCCCGAGGTCGAACCCGTAGGCCAGCCAGATCGCCGGCAGGAACCCGCCGAACGCGCACACGATGGTGAGGTTGCGCAGGTAGCGCACGTCGCCCGCGCCGATCAGCACCCCGTCGAGCGCGAACACCACGCCGCCGATCGGCTGGAGCGCGACGAACCAGGGCCAGGCGGTCATGGCCTGCTCGCGTACCTGCGGATCGGAGCTGAACCACGACGGCACCACGCCGGCGCCGGCGACGATCAGCACCGCGAAGGCCACGCCGCACAGCCCGCCGAGCAACGCGACGCGGCGGGCCAGGAACCGCGCGCCGGCCGCGTCGCCGCCGCCCAGCGC
>NZ_JBXUOV010000097.1:0-21682 GCF_057196585.1 Micromonospora sp. ATLC20 | reverse complement strand
CGGCCGGCCGCCCGCGTCAGGCGGCCAGCGGCGCGGGCAGCGGCTCGCGGTGCAGCACGGCCAGGCGGGAGACCGCCCGGGTCAGCACCACGTACAGGCGGTGCAGCCCGCGCGGCTCGGCGGCCACGATCGCGGCCGGCTCGACGACCACCACGTGGTCGTACTCAAGGCCCTTGACCAGCGTCGCCGGGACCACTGTGACGCGCGCCGCGGCCTCGACGTCGTCGGCCGTGGCGGTCTCGACGCCCGCGTCGGCGAGCGCCGCGCGGAGCCGGTCGACCGCGTCGTCGGCCGCGATCACACCGACCGAGCCGTCGTGCGCGAGCGCCGCCCGCACCTCGGCCACCGTCGCGGCCGTCAGGTCCTCGGCGGTACGCACGTCGAGCGCGCCGTCGTTGCGCAGCGACCGGGCCGGGGGTACGTCGACGGCGAGCGCCGGCAGCAGCCGGTTCGCGAACGCCACCACGGCGGCGGGCACCCGGAAGCCCACGCTCAGCGGCACCACAGCGGCGTCCGGCTTGCCCAGGTGGGCTAGGGAGTCCCGCCAGTCGGTCGCCGCCCAGGGCGCGGTGCCCTGGGCCAGGTCGCCGAGCAGCGTGATCGAGCCGTGCTCGCTGCGCCGGGCGATGGCGCGGCACTGCATCGGGGAGAGGTCCTGCGCCTCGTCTACCACCACGTGCCCGAAGCCGGCGGGCCGTTCCAGCAGCCCGGCCACCTCGTCGATGAGCACCGCGTCGGCGGCGGTCCACCTGGTCGCCTTCGCGGTGCGCGCGACCGTGCCGGACCGGAACAGCTCCTGCTCCTCGGGCGTGAGCAGGCCGTCCGCGGCGGCGGTGAGCGCGTCGGCGTCGGTACGCAGCCGGTGCAGCAGCCCGTCCGGGGTGAGCGCCGGCCAGACCGTGTCGAGCAGGTCGGTGACCGGCTTGATCCGGCTCATCCGGCGCAGCCAGGCGTCGCTCGGTGACTCCGCCCGGCGCGCCTCGGCCTGGCGTTGCAGCAGCCCCACCACCCGCGCCCGCACCCGCTCCCGGCCGGTGGCGTAGGGCAGCCCCTCCCGGCGCGTCTCGGTGACCAGCCGGTGCAGCGGGTCCAGCCCGATCCGCCACCGGTACGAGCCGTCCGACACCATGATCGGCTCGGTCGGCGTACCGATGTGGGCCTCGACGGCCCGGCGCAGCACCTCGGCCATCCGGACGTCGTGCTTGAGCGCGGCGGCGGCCGGGTCGTCGACCGCGCGGACCGGCACCCGCGCGACCAGGTCCTCCACTGTGGCCTGCTCGACCTCGACCTCACCGAGCGCGGGAAGTACCGCCGCGATGTACGACAGGAACGCGCGGTTCGGCCCGACTATCAGCACGCCCGAGCGGCGCAGCCGTTCCCGGTGCAGGTAGAGCAGGTACGCGGCGCGGTGCAGCCCGACCGCCGTCTTCCCGGTGCCGGGCGCGCCCTGCACGCAGATCGAGTCGGCCAGGTCGGCGCGGACCAGTTCGTCCTGCTCCGGCTGGATGGTGGCCACGATGTCGCGCATCGGGCCGACGCGGGGGCGCTCGATCTCGGCGGTGAGGATGCGGCTGGCGGTGCCGAGTTCCTCGCCCCGGTCCAGGTGCTCGTCCTCGAAGCTGGTCAGCGTCCCGGCGCTGAACCCGAACCGGCGGCGTACGGCGACGCCCTGCGGATCACGCGCGCTGGCCCGGTAGAACGACCGGGAGACCGGGGCCCGCCAGTCAAGCACCAGCGGCTCGCCCAGCTCGTCGGTGACGTGCCGGCGCCCGACGTGGTACTCCCGCCCGGCGTGGTCCGGGTCGTCGCCGCCGAAGTCCAGGCGGCCGAAGAACAGCGGGGTGGTCGGGTCGTCGGCAAGTTCCTTGACCCGCCGGGCCATGTGCCGGCCGAGCTGCTCGGCGGTGTACGAGTCACCGGCCACCTTGTCACCGGTGGCGAAGAGCGCCTCGGCGCGTTCCCGCATCCGTTTCAGCGCGGCGCGGGAGGCGTCGAGGTGGGCACGTTCGGCGGTCAGTTCGGCGTCGAGACCGGGTGTGGCGTCAAGATCGGTTGCGGGCACTGTGAACTCCGATGGCTCAACTGAGGCTCGCTCGCGTGTCCGGGGCGGTTGGCCTGCTCCCGGCGCGGGGACGTCCGCTGCGGTGCATGCTCACCGCGGCCGTCGGGCGGCCATCGACTTTACGGGAGCGTCGGCAGGTCGCGCCAACGAATTTCGTGGTGGCAGGCGATTCGCTCGACCCACCTCCGCCTTAAGAATATTATTAAGTCCGGAGGTGGGGGGGGGATGGAGTGGGAGATCCTGATGACCGGGCAGGTGGAGGAGTTCCTCGACCAGCTCTACGTCCTCGACCGCGACTCCCATCGCCTCGTCAACCAGGCCATCCTGGTGCTGGAGCGCAACGGGCCGCCGAGGGTCGGCCCCTCGTCGACAGCATCACCGCCTCGCGTCTCAGCAATCTCAAGGAGCTGCGGCCCCCGTCAGCGGGGCGCACCGAGATCAGGATTCTGTTCGTCTTCGATCCTTGGCGTTCGGCGGTGCTGCTGGTCGCCGGTGACAAGTCCGGGCAGTGGGCACGCTGGTACCGGGAGGCCATACCGGAGGCGGAGCAGCTGTACGACACGTACCTGAAGGAACGGCAGGAGGAGAACCGATGAGCGGCGTCAAGCGCTGGCGGGACACCACACACCTGGACCGGGCGATCGACACGGCCGGCGGACCGCGCGTGTTCGAGGCCGAGGTCGGGGAGATGCTCGATCATGCTCGCGGGTGGCGGCTCGCCGAGCTGCGCAAGCGGCGGGAGATGACCCAGGAGCAGGTGGCGTCGAGGATGGGGGTCTCGGTGGCTCGGGTCTCGCAGATCGAGGCGGGCAACGTCGCGACCCAGGAGGTGCTCGCGCGCTACATCGGCGCGCTCGGTGGCACCCTCAAACTGATCGCCGATTTCGGTGACGAGCAGCTCAAGGTCGCCTGATCCGATGAGTTCACCGCTGGATCCCGGCGTCCGCGGACGCGGGATCATTGAGGCATGACCGAGGCGCTTCCCGGCCGGAGCCGGGTGACGATCAGTGATCCGCAGGTGATGCGGGCGCTCGCTCACCCGGCCCGCATGGCGATCATGGAACATCTCGGCACGCTGGAGGGCGGTGCGACGGCCACCGAGTGCGCCGAGATCGCCGGGCTGTCGCCGAGCGCCACCAGCTACCACCTGCGCGAGCTGGCGAAGTTCGGGCTGGTCCGGCAGGCGCCGGGCCGGGGTGACGCCCGGGAGCGGGTCTGGCAGGCGGTGAATCCGTCGTTCCATGTCGAGGTGGGGCCGGACGCCGATCCGGAGGCGCGTGCCGCCGAGGCGGCCCTGGTCGAGGCGCACATGGTCCGTGACGCCCAGCGGGTCCGGGACTGGTTGCGCCGGGCGCCGGACGAGTCGCCGGAGTGGTACGCGGCGACCTGGTTCAGCGACAGCATGCTGCTCATGACCGCCGAGGAGCTGACCGAGCTGAACCAGGCGGTCCAGGCGCTGATGGAGCCGTACCGGCGGCGGACCCGGACCGATCCGCCCGCCGGGGCCCGGCCGGTGGCGACGCAGTACCGGGCGATGCCCGTCGACTGAGGGGGTTGCGCGCGTCAGTTGTGAAGGATTACTTTCGAAGTATGTCCTTCACAACTGACGAGTCGCGCTGGCCGGACGTCTGGCTCGCGGCCACCGCGCGCGGCATCTCCAGTTGCGGGGACTTCCTCGCCGCCGCCACGCTCACGCTCGCCCTCCAGTCCGCCGGCGCCGGCGGCCTCGCCGTCTCCGGGCTGCTGCTCGCCGCGACGCTGCCGCTCGTGGTGCTCGCACCGCTGACCGGCCGGCTCGCCGACCGGGTGGACAGCCGGGTGCTGCTCGTCGCCGCCGGTCTCGCGCAGGCCGCGGTCTGCCTGGCCCTCGCGTACGCGCGGGATCCGGTGCTGGTGATCGCGCTGGTGGCGTTGCTGGCGACCGGGCTCGCGGTCACCCAGCCGGCGATCGCCGCGCTGGTGCCGGTGATGGTCCGGCCCGAGGACCTGCCCCGGGCGGGCGCGCTCAACCAGACCGCCGGGACGCTCGGCGCGCTCGCCGGTCCGGCGCTGGCCGGGCTGCTCGTCGGGCAGTTCGGCACCCGGGTGCCGCTGCTCGTCGACGCGTTCAGCTACCTCGCGCTGGTGGCGGCCGGGCTGCTCATCCGTACCCGCAGGGGAGGGCGCCGGACGCCGGCCGCGGTCGCCGCGGCGGTCGCGCCCGCCTGGCGGCTGCGCCGTGACCCGCTGCTCACGGTGATGGTCGGCAGCGTGGCCGCGGTGATCGGCGCGGTCGGCGCGGTGAACGTGATCGAGGTCTTCTTCATCCGGGAGACGCTCGGCAGCAGCACCACCGTGTACGGCCTGGTCACCGGCTCCTGGACGCTCGGCATCGTGCTCGGCGCGTGGCTGTTCGCCCGGGTCGCCCGCCGGCTCGCCGACGACGGCGCGCTGCTCGGGGCCGGGCTGGTGCTGCTCGGCGGATGCTGCCTGGCGGTGCTCGTCTCGGCCGCGGTGCCCTCGGCCTGGCTGCTCGTGCCCATCTGGCTGCTCGGCGGGGTGGGCAACGGCGGCGACAACGTCTTCAACAACCTGCTGCTGGCCCGGCGGGTGCCGGAGGCGGCGCGGGGCCGCGCGTTCGCCGTCTTCGGGGCGGCGGCGCAGGGCGCGGCGATGGGCGGCTACCTGGTCGGGGGTCTGCTGCTGGAGGTGGCCGGTCCGCGCGCGCTCGTCGCCGCATGCGGCGTGGCCGGTCTGCTGGTGGTGGTGGCGCTGGCCTGGCCGGTCCGCCGCGCGGTACGCGCCGAGCGCGCCGCCAACCGAGCGGCCACGCCTGCCGTCGCCGTGGCGGCGGGGCCCGTGTGACCGCTGGTGTTAAGAAGGGGCCCTTCCTTCCCGCCGGGTGCGGAGTTCACCACTCGATCGGATCCCCCGGCGGCGAGGTCGGAGCCACGGCGATACGGTCGGGTCATGGCCGACCGCATCGCCCGCCCCCGCGTGGGGCACATCCAGTTCCTCAACTGCCTGCCCATCTACTGGGGGCTGATGCGGTCCGGCGCGCTGATCGACGTCGACCTGCACAAGGACTCGCCGGACCGGTTGAGCGCCGACCTGGTCGCCGGTGACCTGGACATCGGCCCGATCACGCTGGTGGAGTTCCTCAAGCACGCCGACGACCTGCTGCTCCTGCCGGACCTGGCGGTCGGCAGCGACGGGCCGGTGCTCTCGGTGAACGTGGTGTCCACCCGCCCGCTGGGCGAGCTGGACGGCGCCCGGGTGGCACTCGGCTCCACGTCGCGTACCGGGGTGCTGCTGGCCCAGCTGCTGCTCGCCGAGCGGCACGGGGTGCGCCCGGAGTACTTCCGCTGCCCGCCGGACCTGACCCAGATGCTGCTGGAGGCCGACGCCGGGGTGCTGATCGGTGACGTGGCGCTGCGCGCCCTCTACGAGGCGCCGGCCAAGGGCCTCGAGGTGACCGACCTGGGGCAGGCGTGGCACGACTGGACCGGCCTGCCGATGGTGTTCGCCGTCTGGGCGGTACGCCGCGAGTTCGCCGCCGCCCACCCGGGCCTGGTCAAGGAGGTGCACGAGGCGTTCCTGCGCTCGCGTGACCTGTGCCTGGCCGAGCTGGACCAGGTGGCGGAGGCGGCGGCGCGCTGGGAGACGTTCGACGCGGCGACGCTCGCCACGTACTTCCGGGCGCTCGACTTCTCGCTGGGTGAGCGGCAGGTGGCCGGGCTGCGCGAGTTCGCCCGCCGGGCGGCCGCGTACGGGGAGGTGCCGGCGCTGCCGGCCGGCGGCCCGGAGTTCTTCCAGGGCTGACCGCGCCGCCGCCCGGGGCTCAGGCCGGCTGGCGGGCGCATGTGGCTCAGACTGCCGGGACTCGCGTGGCTCAGGTCGCGGGGCGCAGCAGCGCCTTGGTGATCCGTTCGCAGGCGTCCATGCCGTACTCCCAGCCGCCCTCGACGCCGAACGGGGTGCGCAGCATCACGCCCATCGTCCAGGTGTCGCCGATGGCCAGGCAGTTGACGTGGTACTCCTCTTCCTTGTCCCGGTCGATCCACCCGTTCTTGATGGCGATCTTCTTCTGCTCGGCCGCCGGGAACGCCTTGCGGATGCCGAAGTCGCCGGGAGCGCGGACCTGCCGCATCTCGTTGAGCAGCCACTTGGTCCACTTCGGCCCGGCCGCGCGGCCGTCGTCGATGCAGAGACCGAGCCGGGCGGTGTCACGAGGGGACAGCTCGGTGCGGCTCCAGCCGCCGTCGGAGGCGACCTCGCTGTCGGTCAGCTTGCAGATCGAGATCAGCCGCTCGATCGAGTCCGAGCCGCCGACGTTCTCGTAGAACTCCTGGGCGCGGGTGTTGTCGCTGTCCCGGATGATCTTCGTGGCGTCGGCGAGCTTCGCATCGCTCGGCGTCTTGCCGTCCTCGGCGCTCAGGCGCAGGTAGTCGGCCACCACCCAGGACTTGATCAGGGACGCGGTCGTGCTGGTCTCGCCCATGTTCGCCGAGCCGATGATCTTCCCGGTGCGCTTGTCCAGCACGGACCAGGCGTACCAGCCCTTGATCTTGAGGCTGTCCAGGTTCTTCGCCTGGAACGGCAGCGGGGCGATCGACGGTGACGGGGCGACGCGTGGCGCGTTGCGGTCGACGGACTGCTGAGTGGACCGCTCGTTCGTCGGTTCGGGACGCGAGTTCGCGGTCGCCTCCAGCGGCGAGCCGGGGATCACACGCAGGGAGAGGCCGAGCAGGCCGACGAGGACCGCAGCCAGGGCGCTGAAGGCGAGTGGGCGCCGATAGCTGCCGGGCCGACGCCGGGCACCGGCCATCAGAGCTTCCCGACCGGCTGCTGCGGCACCTTGAGCGCGGCGCCGGGCTGCGGCGTCACGAGCTGGGTGGCCACGGCGGCGCACATCTTCGCACCGTACGGCAGGCCGGCGCGGCCCGGGTACCGCATCATCACGGAGAGACTCCACTTGTCGGTGAACGCCAGGCAGCTGACGTGCCAGTTGCCGTCGTAGGCGAGCTGGGTCCAGCCGTTCTTCATGTGCACCGGGCCCTGCGACTTGATCGTCGCCGGCAGGCCGTCGATGATGCCCCACCGGCCGCCGCCGGACCGTGCGCCCTGCTTGTTGACGCTGCCGGCCACCTTGGTCATCTCGGTGAGCAGCCACTTGGTCCACTTGGGCCCGGCGGCGCGGCCGTCGGCGATGCAGTCGCCGAGGCGGACCGCGTCACGCGGGGACATCTCGGTGAAGCTCCACCAGCCCTTGTACTGGGGCACGTCGCCGGGCTTGGTGTCGGTCAGGCCGCAGATCCGGATCGCCCGCGCGATGACCGGGTCCGGCTTGCCGCCCGGCTGGGGCCGGTAGGAGCCGCCGGCCGCCCGGTAGACCCGGTTGGCGCCGTCGTCGTCGCTGTTCCGGATCGCCAGGATCGCCGCCTTCTCAAGGTCGGCGGCCGGCTGCTTGTCGCCGAGCTGACGAAGGTAGTCGGCGACGATCCAGGCCTTGAGCATCGACTCGGTGGAGCTGGTCTGGTTCATGTTCTTCGCGCCGGTGACAGTGCCGGTCTCGCGGTCCATCAGGGCCCAGGAGAAGAACTCGCCCTTGAAGTTCACCGACACCGGGGCGTCGGCGAGCGTCGGGGGCGCAGGCGCGGTCGGCGCCGGCGCCGGGACCTGCGCACCGCCGCCGAGGCCGCCCGCGTCGCCGCCGCCGGCGAGCTTCGCGTACGCGGCCGGCACCAGCATGACGCCACCGATGAGGATCGCCACGACGGCGAGCACCATGGTCACGCGAGGTCGCATGAGTGGTGAACTCCAGATGTCTGGCCGGGGGGACCGGCGCTTCCGCATGGGTCCGGCCCGGTCGCCGACAGGCCGGGGGACGGTGGCCTGAACGGTGACGATCATGAAGCCGAACGGTTTGCCGGGGGGAAGTCTACTTCCGGACAGCTGTGATGCCAGGCCTCGACACCCGTGACTTTGCCGGGTGGGCGGGATATTGAGCCACTTTGCCGCCCTTGGGGGATTTCCTCTATTCCGAGTGATCGACATCACAGATACCAGCGCCGATGGCGGCGCGCGCACGGCCGGTGACGCCAGGCGGCCCGGAAACCTGTTACACCCTCTGGTGTCGTTCGTGCCGAGCTGTAACACTGGCTGCATGTATGGCAATGACTTCGCCCCGCCCGAGGACGCTCCGGGCGGCGGCCTGCTCGGCGAGGTGGAGGCGGCGGAGGCGGCGCTGCGCGAGGCGGCGGCACGCGCCCGGCGCGGTGGCGCGGCCCCGGACGAGGACGTCGAGGCGTACTTCGCCGACGTCATCGGCGCCGACCAGAAGATCGAGCCCCGCGACTGGATGCCCGAGGCGTACCGCCGGACGCTGATCCGGCAGATCGCCCAGCACGCGCACTCCGAGATCATCGGCATGCAGCCGGAGGGCAACTGGATCAGCCGGGCGCCGTCGCTCAAGCGCAAGGCGATCCTGCTCGCGAAGGTGCAGGACGAGGCCGGTCACGGCCTCTACCTCTACGCGGCCGCCGAGACGCTCGGCATCAGCCGCGACGAGCTGGTGGACCTGCTGCTCGACGGCCGGCAGAAGTACAGCTCGATCTTCAACTACCCGACGCTGACCTGGGCCGACGTGGGCGCCATCGGCTGGCTCGTGGACGGCGCGGCGATCGTCAACCAGGTGCCCCTGTGCCGCTGCTCCTACGGCCCGTACGCACGGGCGATGATCCGGGTCTGCAAGGAGGAGTCGTTCCACCAGCGGCAGGGCTACGAGATCCTGCACACGCTGGCGCACGGCACCCCGGCGCAGAAGGCGATGGCGCAGGACGCGGTGGACCGCTGGTGGTACCCGTCACTTGCCATGTTCGGCCCGCCGGACGGCGACTCGACGCACAGCGCCCAGTCCATGGCCTGGAAGATCAAGCGCTTCTCCAACGACGAGCTGCGCCAGCGCTTCGTCGACATGTGCGTAGGCCAGGCCGAGGTGCTCGGCCTCACCCTCCCCGACCCGGACCTGCGCTGGAACGACGAGCGGCAGGCGTACGACTACACCCAGCCCGACTACGCCGAGCTGATGCGGGTGATCAAGGGCGACGGGCCGTGCAACAGGGAGCGCATGGCGCACCGGCGCAAGGCGCACGCCGACGGCGCATGGGTACGGGAGGCCGCCGCGGCGTACGCCGCGAAGCGGGCGAAGCGAGAGGAGCCGGTGGCAGCATGAGCGAACGCACCGAGCGAAGCGAGGGCCGTGAGGGCATGCCCGGTCGGCTCAGCATGAGCGAACGCACCGAGCGAAGCGAGGGCCGTGAGGGCATGCCCAGCCAGCACGGCATGAACAGCGCGTCCTCTCCCCTGTGGGAGGTCTTCGTGCGGGCCCGCCGTGGCCTGTCGCACAGCCACGTCGGCAGCCTGCACGCCCCCGACGCCGAGCTGGCCCTGCGCAACGCCCGGGACCTCTACACCCGCCGCCAGGAGGGCGTCTCCATCTGGGTGGTGCCGGCGAGCGCGATCACCGCGTCCAGCCCGGACGAGAAGGACGCGTTCTTCGACCCGGCCGCCGACAAGGTCTACCGGCACCCCACCTTCTACGAGGTCCCCGAAGGGGCTGCGCACCTATGAGCCTGTTCGACTTCACGCTCGCCGTCGGCGACGACGCGCTCATCGCCGCGCAGCGCCTCGGTGAGTGGACCTCCCGCGCGCCCGAGATGGAGGAGGACATCGCGCTCGCCAACATCGCCCTCGACCAGCTCGGCGCGGCGCGGCTGCTGCTCACGAACGCGGGCGAGCTGGAGGGCGCGGGCCGCGACGAGGACGACCTGGCCTACCTGCGCGACGACCGCGAGTTCCGCAACTGCCTGCTGGTCGAGCTGCCCAACGGCGACTTCGGCGTGACCATGGCGAAGCTGTTCTTCCTGGCCGCGTACCAGTCGCCGCTCTACACGGCGCTGGCCGGCTGCGCTGACGAGCGGCTCGCGGCGGTCGGGGCCAAGGCGCGCAAGGAGTCGGCGTACCACCTGGACCACGCCGCGCTGTGGGTGAAGCGGCTCGGCGACGGCACCGAGGAGTCGCACCGGCGGATGCAGGACGCGGTCGACCAGGTGTGGCCGTACGTCCATGAGCTGTTCGCCCCGGACCCGGCGGCGCCGGTCGACCCGTCCACCCTTCGGGCCGACTTCGACGCCACCGTGTCCGCGGTGCTGGACGAGGCCACGCTGACCCGGCCCGAGACCGGCTGGGCACCCGGCGGCGGCCGGGACGGCCTGCACACCGAGCACCTCTCCTACCTGCTCGCCGAGATGCAGGTGCTGCACCGCGCCCACCCCGGAGCCCGCTGGTGAGCAGCGCGAGGGCGGCCGCGGCGGCGGTGGTGGACCCGGAGATCCGGGTCATCACCATCGACGAGCTGGGCATCCTGCGCGCTGTCGACGAGGAACCGGATACCGGCCGGGTCGTCGTCACCATCACCCCCACCTATACCGGCTGCCCGGCGATGGACGTGATCCGGGAGGACATCCGCCGGGCGCTGGCCGCCGCCGGGCATCCGGACGCCGAGGTCCGCACCGTCTACCACCCGGCGTGGAGCACCGACTGGATCTCCGACACCGGCCGGGCCAAGCTCGCCGCCGCCGGCATCGCCCCGCCCGCGCCGCGCGGCGACGACACGGTGGTGCCGCTGACCCTGGCCGTACGCTGTCCGCGCTGCGGGTCGCCGGAGACCACCCAGATCAGCCGCTTCGGCTCCACCGCGTGCAAGGCGCTGTGGCGCTGCCGGTCCTGTTCCGAACCCTTCGACCACCTGAAGGCGCTGTGACTGTCACCATCACCCGGCCGGTCCGCCGCCGGCCGGTCTTCCACCCGCTGCCCGTCGCCGCCGTGGACCGGCTCACCGACGACTCGGTGTCGATCACGTTCGCGGTACCGGAGGCGCTGCGCGAGACGTTCGCGTTCTCCGCCGGGCAGCACCTCACCGTCCGCCGCCCGGCCGACGGCGACGGCGAGGAGGTGCGGCGGTCGTACTCGATCTGCTCCACCCCCGACGAGCTGGCCCGGCACGGCCGGTTGCGGGTCGGGGTGCGTGAGGTTCCGGGCGGGGCGTTCTCCGCGTACGCCTGCGGCGCGCTGCGCGGCGGCGACACCGTCGAGGTGCTGCCGCCGCTGGGCCACTTCACCTCCGCGTTCACCCCGGACCGGGCGCGCCGGTACGGCGCGGTGGTCGCCGGTTCCGGCATCACCCCGGTCCTCGGGCTGGCCGCGACCGCGCTGGCCACCGAGCCGCGCAGCACGTTCACGCTCGTGTACGGCAACCGCACGGCGAACTCGGTGATGTTCGCCGAGGAGCTGGCCGACCTGAAGGACCGCTATCCGACCCGGCTGCACCTGGTGCACGTGCTGTCCCGCGAGATGGGCGAGTCGGCGCTGCTGTCCGGGCGGATCGACGCCGACCGGCTGACCCGGCTGCTCGACACCGTCGTACCCGGTGACGAGATCGAGGAGTGGTTCCTCTGCGGCCCGTACGGCATGGTGGTGGACGCCAAGGCGGTGCTGGCGGGTCGTGGCGTGCCAGACGCGGCGGTGCACACCGAGCTGTTCCACGTCGACGCCCCGCCGGAGCCGGTGCGGCGCGAGACCGACCGGCCCGGGGCCGGCGCCGAGGTGACGATCCTGCTGGACGGGCGCTCGTCCAGTTTCACGATGGGCCGGGACGAGCGGGTGCTCGACGCGGCCCTGCGGGTGCGCGGCGAGTTGCCGTACGCCTGCAAGGGCGGGGTGTGTTCGACCTGCCGGGCCAAGGTGACGTCCGGTGAGGTGACGATGGCGCGCAACTACGCGCTGGAGCCCGACGAGGTCGCCGCCGGTTACGTGCTGACTTGCCAGTCCAGCCCGGTCACCGACGAACTCACTGTCGACTACGACGCCTGACGGCGCCGCCGGTCAGATCACCACCGGCGGTGCCGTGGCGGCGCGGCCACGGGCCCGGCTGACGTGGCCGCGCCACCCGCCGACCAGCGCGAACAGGGTCCATCCCGCCGCGCCGAGCACGAGCATGCCCCGCTTCCCGTCCGGGTCCACGTCCCGCGCGTCGGCCAGTTCCACCTCGCCCCGCGGGTCGACGAGCACCGTCAGCCGCTGGCCGACCCGGTAGCCGGGGGAGCTGCCCCGGTAGACCAGCGGCTCGTCGAGCCGGCCGGTGTCGCCCTGGAGGGCGAACTCGTGCCGCTTGCCGACGGTCTCCACGCCGGTGATGGTCACCTGCTGGGCGACGCCGCGCTCCCGAAGGACCGACTCCGGCGCGAGTTGCACGGTGCCCACCAGCACGAACAGGGCCGGCAGCACCGACAGGAGGGTCAGCCACCAGCCCCGGTGCAGCAGGCGCAGGCCGACCGCGAAGGCGAGGCAGCCGGCCAGGGCGACGGAGATCGGCACCGCGATCGGCAGTCCCACGGTGAGGTGGCCGACCACCGCGCTGACCGTGATCACGGCGAGGCCGAAGCCGACGAGCACGGCGGTCATGATGAGGGACCAGAGGGCGGAGCGGGCGCCGGCCACGCGTACGGGGGTGGGCGGGGGCGATACGACTGACACGCCGAGAGCGTAGGCGGGCGACGCCAGCGCTCCGCTTCCCGCGGTCGCGTTTCGGGTCGACCACCATCCGTGACGCGTAGAACGTTGCGTCCTACACTTGGCTCATGGAGCAGATCGCCGTCCGGGAGCTGAACCAGCACACCAGCCGGGTGCTGGCGCGGGTGCGCGCCGGTGAGACGGTCGAGGTGACCGATCGGGGTGAGCCGATCGCCCGTCTCGTCCCGGTGCTGGCCGGCGACGCGCTCCTCGGCCGGTTGGTGGCCGAGGGCCGGGCCGCGGCCCCGACCACGACCGGCCCGGTCCCGATGCCGCCGGTGCTCGGGGATCCCACGGTGGACGCCGCAGCCGCCCTGATCGAGGCGCGCGACGAGGAGCGCTGGTGATCTACCTCGACTCGGCGGCGGTCATCAAGATGCTGCGGCGGGAGGCGGAGACGCCGGATCTGCTCGGCTGGCTGAACGAGCGCGCCGGCACCGCCCTGGTGTCGTCGGCTCTCGTCGAGGTGGAGGTGCCACGGGCCTTGCGTCGTGCCGCACCACAGGCGCTGGTCGGCGTCCCCTCGGTGCTGGGACGTCTCTACCGGGTCGAGATCGACGCCACGGTCCGGGCGACCGCGGGCGCGTACCCGGAGCCGATGCTGCGCAGCCTCGACGCCGTCCACCTCGCCACCGCCGAGGTCCTGGCCCGGCAGGCGGCGGCCGAGTTCGTCGCGTTCGTCACGTACGACAAGCGGCTGCTGGAGGCGGCCAAGGCGATCGGGCTGCGGGTGGCCAGTCCGGGCATGCCCTGACCGGGTGGGTCTCTCGTCACCGGGTGAGGAGTGGCGTTTCCCGCCGTCGGGCCCGCGACGTACGCTCGGGGATGTGACGGCGAACCGGGAGATCGACGACATCCTGCAACGCGGCGCGGACGGCGGGCGGATCACGCCCGAGGAGGCGCTGCTGCTCTACACCGACGCGCCCTTCCACGCGCTGGGCGAGGCGGCCGACGCGGTACGGCGGCGCCGCTACCCGGACAACATCGTCACGTACCTCATCGACCGCAACATCAACTACACGAACGTCTGCGTGACGGCGTGCAAGTTCTGCGCGTTCTACCGGGCCCCCAAGCACAAGGAGGGCTGGACCCACCCGACCGAGGAGATCCTGCGCCGTTGCGGCGAGGCGGTCGAGCTGGGCGCCACCCAGGTCATGCTCCAGGGCGGGCACCACCCGGACTACGGCGTCGAGTACTACGAGGAGCTGTTCTCCTCGGTCAAGAAGGCGTACCCGCAGCTCGCGATCCACTCGATCGGCCCGAGCGAGATCCTGCACATGGCGAAGGTCTCCGGCGTGAGCCTGGACGAGGCCATCGCCCGGATCAAGGCCGCCGGGCTGGACTCGATCGCCGGCGCCGGCGCCGAGATGCTGCCGGACCGGCCGCGTAAGGCGATCGCGCCGCTGAAGGAGTCCGGCGCGCGCTGGCTGGAGGTCATGGAGCTGGCGCACCGGCAGGGCCTGGAGTCGACGGCCACCATGATGATGGGCACCGGCGAGACCAACGCCGAGCGCATCGAGCACCTGCGGATGATCCGCGACGTGCAGGACCGCACCGGCGGTTTCCGGGCCTTCATCCCGTGGACGTACCAGCCGGAGAACAACCACCTGAAGGGCCGCACCCAGGCGACCACGATGGAATACCTGCGCCTGGTCGCGGTGGCCCGCCTGTTCTTCGAGACGGTCCCGCACCTGCAGGCGTCCTGGCTGACCACCGGCAAGGACGTCGGGCAGCTCGCGTTGCACATGGGCGTGGACGACCTCGGCTCGATCATGCTGGAGGAGAACGTCATCTCCTCGGCCGGTGCCCGGCACCGGTCGAACCTGCACGAGCTGATCGGCATGATCCGGTCGGCCGACCGGATCCCGGCCCAGCGGGACACGCTCTACAACCGGCTCGCGGTGCACCACACGCCGGCCGACGACCCGAGCGACGACCGCGTCGTCTCGCACTTCTCGTCGATCGCCCTGCCCGGCGGCGGCGCCGGGAAGTCGCTGCCGCTGGTCGAGGTCAACTGACCCGGTTCCGCCGTTCGGCCGGTCGGTGTCCGTCGTGCGGCCGGAGCTCCGCCCGTTTCCGGTGAAGCTTGCGCCAGGGGTCTTCACCTGTGTGATCACCGGCGGCTAGCCTGCCCGCGCGACACCACCGATCCGGGCCGCTAGCAGGCAGGTAACAGGTCGGCGGCGACCCGGTCGAGCACGGCCCGGTGAGCCGACGACGCCATTACGCTGGCGGCGTCCGTCGGACCGTCGTCCTCCATCGGCCCATGAGGGCCGTTCATATAACGCACCGCGGCAGGGGCGGGATGGGTGACCATCCCGCCCCTGCCGTCTGCCGGGATCGATGAAGGAGCGCACCGGCGACTGACCCGGGGGGAGGCGGGGGCGGTGCGGCTGGCAGAGTGGAGGGGTGAGCCGTACCCCGCAGGGCCAGCGCGCCAGCCTGGACAAGCAGCCGCACGAGGTCGCCGCGATGTTCGACGGTGTCGCGGCCCGCTACGACCTGACGAACACCGTCCTGTCGTTCGGGCAGGACCGGTCGTGGCGGCGGGCCACCCGTGCGGCGCTCGGGTTGCGGCCGGGTGAGCGGGTGCTGGACGTGGGCGCCGGCACCGGTGTGTCGACCGAGGAACTGGCCCACTCCGGGGCGTACGCGGTCGGCGCGGACCTGTCGCTGGGCATGCTGTACGCGGGCAAGCGCACCCGTCCGTCGGTGCCGCTGCTGGCCGGGGACGCGCTGCGGTTGCCGTTCGCCGACGCGAGCTTCGACGCGGTGACCATCTCCTTCGCGCTGCGCAACGTCAACGACACCGACGCGGCACTGGCCGAGCTGGCCCGGGTGACCCGGCCGGGCGGGCGGCTCGTGGTCTGCGAGTTCAGCACTCCGGTGAACCCGGCGTTCCGCACGGTCTACCTGTCGTACCTGATGCGGTCGTTGCCGGCGGTGGCCCGCGCGGTGTCGAGCAACCCGGACGCCTACGTCTATCTCGCGGAGTCGATCCGGGCCTGGCCGGACCAGGCGGCGCTGGCCGCGCGGATCGGCGCGGCCGGCTGGGGCCGGGTGGCGTGGCGCAACCTGACCGGCGGCGTCGTGGCGCTGCACCGGGCCGTCCGAAACTGACCGTCCGACCAGCCGACGCTGGTCATTTCGTGAATATCCGATTTTGGTCTACTTTGTCCCGTAGGCTCGCCCCCATGACGGGACCAGACCAGGCCGCCACCGACGAGGACGCCGCCGAGCTGATCGCGCAGCTCCGCGAGCTGGCCGGCGCGGATCCCGCAGATGTCCGGCAGGTCGTCGCCGAGGTGCTCGCCGCGCTGGACCGGGCCGCCGGTGGCGCGTTGCGCGACCATCTGCCCGAGGCCATCCGCCTCGACGCCGGGCTCGGACCGGCCGCGCAGGCGCGCCCCTGACCGGTCTCGACGCTCTTACCGGCGCGTTTCCGCGAAGTTAGGCCCCCCTCAGCGCGTACTGGTGTAACGCCGGTCATAGACTCCAACCGGATCGGCTTGTGAAGCATTTCACGAGCATGCGGGAGGAGGCGCGGATGACCGCGGTGGAGAACGACGCCGACGTCATCGTCGTGGGCGCCGGTCCCGGAGGATCGGCCACGGCGTACCACCTGGCGCGGCACGGCGTACGCGTGCTGCTGCTGGAGAAGACGGAGTTTCCCCGGGAGAAGGTCTGCGGCGACGGGCTCACGCCCCGCGCCGTGCGGCAGCTGATCCGGATGGGCGTGGACACCTCGCCCGAGGCGGGCTGGCTGCACAACAAGGGCCTCCGGGTGATCGGCGGCGGCATACGCCTGGAACTGGACTGGCCCGACCTGGCCAGCTTCCCCAACTACGGCCTGGTGCGCACCCGGCTCGACTTCGACGACCTGCTCGCCCAGCGTGCGGTCGCCGCCGGGGCGAAGCTGCAGACCAGCGTCAACGTCCTCGGGCCGGTGCTCGGCGCCGACGACCGGGTGATCGGCGTGCAGGCCGAGGTCGGCCCGGACAAGGAACCCGCCACGTTCCACGCGCCGCTCGTGGTCGCCGCCGACGGCGTCTCCGGCCGCTTCCCGCTCGCGCTCGGGCTCGCCAAGCGGGAGGACCGCCCGATCGGCGTGGCCGTCCGCCGCTACTACCGCTCGCCCGCCAAGCACGACGACGACTACCTGGAGTCCTGGCTGGAGCTGCGGGCCAAGGGCAGCGACGCGCTGCTGCCCGGCTACGGCTGGATCTTCGGCCTCGGCGACGGCCGGGTGAACGTCGGCCTGGGCGTGCTGAACTCCTCCTCGGCGTTCGGCAAGACGAACTACCGCAAGCTGCTCACCGACTGGCTCGCGAACACCCCCGAGGACTGGGGGATGACCGACGAGTCCAACGCGGAGGGTCCGATCCTCGGCGCCGCGCTGCCGATGGGCTTCAACCGCGTCCCGCACTACACCCGCGGTGTGCTGCTGGTCGGTGACTCCGGCGGCATGGTCAACCCGTTCAACGGCGAGGGCATCGCGTACGCGATGGAGTCGGGCGAGATGGCCGCGGAGGTCGTGGTGCAGGCGCTGGCCCGCCCGGCCGGCGCGGAGCGGGAGCGGGCGCTGATGGCGTACCCGCAGGAGCTGAAGGCCCGCTTCGGCGGCTACTACCGGCTCGGCGGCGTCTTCGTGAAGCTCATCGGCCGCCCCGAGATCATGCGGATGGCGACCAAGCACGGCATGCCGCACCCGATGCTCATGCGCTTCGTGCTCAAGCTGCTGGCCAACCTGACCGACCCGCGCGGCGGGGACGCGATGGACCGGGTCATCAACGCGATGACGAAGGTGGCCCCGGCCGTGTAGGAGACGACCGGCCCGAGGCGGAACGCCCACGGGCCGGACAGAGATCGACCCCGCCGACCGAGGTCGTGAGGGACGTGAATAGTGTGATTTTGGCCAACCACCGAGGTCAGGGAAGGACGAGCAGGGGACAACGATGACGCTCTCTCCTTACGCACCCATCATCGGGCTGTTCGCCCTCGCTGCGGCGTTCGCGCTGTTCTCCGTGGCCGCTGCCCGACTCGCCGGCCCGCGGCGTCTGAACAAGGCCAAGCTCGAGGCGTACGAGTGTGGCATCGAGCCGAGCCCGCAGCCGGTCGGCGGCGGCCGGTTCCCGATCAAGTTCTACCTGACGGCGATGCTCTTCATCGTCTTCGACATCGAGATCATCTTCCTCTACCCCTGGGCGGTCTCCTTCGACGCCCTGCCGATCTTCGGCTTCGTGGAGATGGTCCTGTTCATCGTCGCGGTCTTCGTCGCGTACGCCTATGTCTGGCGTCGCGGCGGCCTGGACTGGGACTGAGGAGGTAGCAGATGGGCATCGAGGAGAAGCTCCCCTCCGGCGTCCTGCTCACCAGCGTCGAGAAGCTGGTCAACTGGACGCGGAAGACCTCGGTCTGGGGCGCCACGTTCGGTCTGGCCTGCTGCGCCATCGAGATGATGGCGGCGGGCGGCCCGCACTACGACATGGGCCGCTGGGGCATGGAGGTCTTCCGCGCCTCGCCCCGCCAGGCGGACCTGATGATCGTGGCCGGCCGGGTGAGCCAGAAGATGGCCCCGGTCCTGCGCCAGATCTACGACCAGATGGCCGAGCCCCGCTGGGTCATCTCGATGGGCGTCTGCGCCAGCAGCGGCGGCATGTTCAACAACTACGCCATCGTGCAGGGCGTCGACCACGTCGTCCCGGTCGACATGTACCTCCCCGGCTGCCCGCCCCGGCCGGAGATGCTCATCGACGCGGTGCTCAAGCTGCGCGAGAAGATCATGCACGAGCCGCTGGGCCCGAACGGCCGCAAGATGCTGGAGGCCCGCCAGGCGCGCGGCGACGTGCCGGTGGTGCCGTACGGCTCGATGCCCTCGTCGTACCGCAGCGACAAGGCCCGGCGTGCCGAGTGGACGAAGGCGGTCCGCGAGGGGCGTGAGGAGCAGCTGCGGATCGAGAACTGGATGAAGGCGCAGAACCACCTTCAGGCGTCGCATAGGGGCCCGAAATGAGCAACGACAAGAACAACGACGGCGGGGTGCCGGTACCCACCACCCCGGCCGGTGCCAGCTCCACCGCCCCGGCGGAGTACCCGCCGGCCGGCCCGGCCGGCCGGGGCATGTTCGGCAACCAGGGCACCGGTGACGTCTCCGGCTACGGCGGCCTGGTCCGCCCGCGCAAGCCCATCGAGGAGGCGGCCCGGCCGTACGGGAGCTACTTCGACGAGGTGCGGGACGCGCTGGAGGAGGCGTACCCGGACTTCGGCGACGCGATCGAGAAGGTCGTGGTCGACCGGGGCGAGCTGACTCTGCACGTCCGCCCGGAGCGGATCGCCGAGGTCTGCCAGGTGATGCGCGACGACCTCGCGCTGCGCTTCGAGCTGTGCTCCTCGGTGTCCGGTGTGGACTACCTGGGCGCGCAGGAGCGCCGCCTGCACGTGGTCTACCACCTGACCTCGATGACCTACCGCCGCATCGTCCGGCTGGAGGTGGCGGTCTCCGTCGAGGACCCGCACGTCCCGAGCGTCACCGCCGTCTACCCGACCGCCGACTGGCAGGAGCGGGAGACGTACGACATGTTCGGCGTCGTCTTCGACGGCCACCCCGCCCTGACCCGGATCCTCATGCCGGACGACTGGGAGGGGCACCCGCAGCGCAAGGACTACCCGCTGGGCGGCGTCCCCGTCGAGTACAAGGGTGCGGAGATCCCCCCGCCGGACCGTAGGAGGTCGTACCAATGACCACGTCGAACTACGCGACCGAGCGCGAGACGACCGAGGGCAAGGTCTTCACCGTCACCGGCGGGGACTGGGACGAGGTCGTCTCCGGCACGGACCCGATCAACGACGAGCGGATCGTCGTCAACATGGGTCCGCAGCACCCGTCCACCCACGGCGTGCTGCGGCTGGTCCTGGAGCTGGAGGGTGAGACGGTCCGCGAGGCCCGCTCGGTCGTCGGCTACCTGCACACCGGCATCGAGAAGAACCTGGAGTACCGCAACTGGGTCCAGGGTTCGACGTTCGTGACCCGGATGGACTACCTCTCGCCGCTGTTCAACGAGACGGCGTACGCGCTCGCGGTGGAGAAGCTGCTCGGCATCACCGACGACATCACCGAGCGGGCCACCACCATCCGCGTGCTGATGATGGAGCTCAACCGGGTCTCGTCGCACCTGGTCTGGCTGGCGACCACCGCCATGGAGCTGGGCGCGATCAACATGATGCTGTACGGCTTCCGCGAGCGGGAGTACGTCCTCGACATCTTCGAGACCATCACCGGCCTGCGGATGAACCACGCGTACGTGCGGCCGGGCGGTGTGGCGCAGGACGTGCCGGACGACGCGATCCGCAAGATCCGCGACTTCCTCCAGCTGATGCCGAAGCGGCTCAAGGAGTACGAGAACCTGCTGTCCGGCCAGCCGATCTGGCTGGAGCGTACGCAGCACGTCGCGGTGCTCGACGTGACCGCCTGCATGGCGCTCGGCGTCACCGGCCCGGTGCTGCGGTCCGCGGGTCTCGCCTGGGACCTGCGCAAGACGATGCCGTACTGCGGTTACGAGACGTACGAGTTCGACGTGCCGACGCACACCGACGGTGACGTGTGGGGCCGCTACCTGGTCCGGGTGGCGGAGATCCGCGAGTCGCTGAAGCTGATCGAGCAGGCGCTGGACCGCCTGAAGCCCGGCCCGGTGATGGTGTCCGACAAGAAGATCGCCTGGCCGGCGCAGCTGGCCATCGGCGTGGACGGCATGGGCAACTCGCTGGAGCACGTCGCCAAGATCATGGGTCAGTCGATGGAGTCGCTGATCCACCACTTCAAGCTCGTCACCGAGGGCTTCCGGGTTCCGCCGGGCCAGGTGTACGTCGGCATCGAGTCGCCCCGCGGCGAGCTGGGCGTGCACGCGGTGTCCGACGGCGGCACCCGGCCCTACCGGGTGCACTACCGGGAGCCGAGCTTCGTCAACCTCCAGGCCCTCCCGGCGATGGCCGAGGGCGGCCTGATCGCCGACGTGATCGCCGGCGGCGCCTCGCTGGACCCCGTGATGGGTGGTTGTGACCGATGAGCTTTACCGAAACGACTCGCGCCCGGGCCCGGGAGATCATCGCCCGGTACCCGGCGGACCGGTCCCGCTCGGCGCTGCTGCCGCTGCTGCACCTGGTCCAGTCCGAGGAGGGCTACGTCTCCCCGGCCGGTGTCGAGTTCTGCGCCGAGGTGCTCGGGCTCAACAAGGCCCAGGTCGGCGCCGTCGCCACCTTCTACACCATGTACAAGCGCAAGCCGACCGGTGACTACCTGGTGAGCGTCTGCACAAACACCATGTGCGACGTGCTCGGCGGGCAGAAGGTCTACGACACCCTGGCCGAGCACCTCGGCGTCGGGCACGAGGAGACCACCGCCGACGGGAAGATCACCCTGGAGCACGCCGAGTGCCTGGCGGCGTGCGACTACGGCCCGGTGATGACAGTCAACTACGACTTCTTCGACAACGTGGAGCCGCAGGCCGCTGTCGACGTGGTCGAGGAGCTGCGTGCCGGCGGCCGGCCGATGCCGACCCGCGGGGCGCGGCTGTGCACGCTCAAGGAGATGGCGGTCCAGCTCGCCGGTTTCGCCGACGAGCGTGACGGCGCGGTGGCCGACGGCGGGCCGGGCGAGCCGAGTCTGCGCGGCCTGCGCTTGGCCGAGCAGCACGGCGTCTCGGTGCCGGGCTTCGACCCGAAGACCCCGATCCGCAGCAAGGCCGAGGCCGACCGGGCCGCCGCCGAGGCGAAGGCGAAGGCCGAGGCCGCGAAGCCGGCCCCCGCGCCCGAGCCGGCCAAGCCGGAGGCGGCGACCGGCAGCACCGCGCCGGACGTGAAGGCGCCGGACGCCAAGTCGCCGCAGGTGCGTACCGCCGAGACCCGGCAGCCGGACGCGAGCACCCCGGCGCCGGACGCCCCGGGCACCAAGGTCCCGGTGGACGGACCGGCACCGGCGCCGCGCGACGCGCGGGCGGCCGAGGCGGCCGGCGT
>NZ_JBXUOV010000096.1:0-21911 GCF_057196585.1 Micromonospora sp. ATLC20 | reverse complement strand
GGGCCGGCTCGCCCGCGCGGACCCGGCGGCCCGCGCCGCGTTCCCGGCCGTACGAGTCGGCCCGCCCCCACCGGCCCGGCACGTCGAGCAGCTCGATCCGCCCGTACCCGGTCGGGACGGCCGGGTTCACCAGCAGGTTCTCTCCGCACGGACGCAGCCCCAGCATGGTCGACAACAGCATCAGCAACCCGCCCGACGCCCACGACTGCGGTCGTCCGGCCTCCGGCAACTGGACCGGGTACTTGGTCACCGCACGGGGGTAGCCGGCGATCGTCTCCGGGACCGATCCGCCGAGCGTCTCCGCCATCGCGAACACTCCGGCGACGATGTCGGCCGCCGCCTCGTCGTAGCCGTACCGCCGCAGCCCCGCCGCGACGATCGCGTTGTCCCACGGCCACACCGCGCCGAGGTGCGCGCCGACCGGGTTGTACGGCCGCTGCCCCTGCGCGTAGGTGCGCACGCCCCAGCCGGAGAACAGGTCCGGTCCGCACAGGTGCCCGGCCAGCGCGTCGGCCCGTTCCGGCGCCACGATGCCGCTCCACAGCAGGTGCCCCAGGTGCGAGGTGAGCGCGTCGACCGGCTCACCGTCCGGGGTGAGCGCCAGCGCGTAGTAGCCGCGCTGCGGCAGCCAGAAGTCGCGATCGAACCGCTCCCGCAACCGCGCCGCGTCGGCCTCCAGGCGTTCGGCGTAGGCCGGGTCGCCCCAGAACTCCCGGGCCAGGCGGGCGCCCCGGATCCGCGCGTCGTACGCGTACCCCTGAAGCTCGCACGTCGCGCGCGGGTACGGCGGCTCCACGCCGTGCCGGTCGACGATCGCCGCCGGCGAATTGCGCCAGGTCTGGTTGGCGACCCCGGTGTCGGTGTTGCGCGGCTGGTAGCGCAGGTAGCCGTCGCCGCACTGGTCGCCGTAGCGGGTCAGCCAGTCCAGCGCCATCCGCGCCGGGTGCCGCAGCTCGTGGACCAGGTCGGCGTCACCGGTCCAGCGCTCGTACTCGTCGAGCAGGATCACGAACAGCGGGGTGGTGTCGGCGGCGCCGTAGTAGAGCGCGGTGGGCTGCTCGTCGAACGCGGCCGCCTCGCCGTACCGCAGCTCGGCGACGATCTTGCCGGGTTCCTCCTCGTGCCGGTCGTCTAGCCGGCCGCCCTGCACCATCGCCAGCATGTGCAGCGTTCCCGGGGTCAGCTCGGGCGTGAACGGCAGCGTCTGGAGGCAGGTGATCAGCGCGTCCCGCCCGTACAGCGCCATCGCCCAGGGCATCCCGCCGACCGGCACCCGCTCGCTGTAGGCCAGCGGCATGTACCGCAGCGCGGCCAGGTCGGTCAGGGCCTGCCGGTACACGGTGGCCGGCCCGGGCCGTTCGGCGACCAGGTGCGGCGCCCGGTCGTACCACCGTTCGAGGTCGTCGCGCATGTCCTGACGGACGTGCTGCCGGTGCGACTCGATGCCGGCCCGCAGGTCCCGCCCGCCGGCGCCCTGGATGACCATGCCGACGTGCAGGTCGACCTGCCACTTGCCCTGCGGCTCGACGCGAATCCGGAAGGTCATCCCGCGCGTGTCCACCTCCCCCGGGACGGTGCTGGAGACGCACGTCTCCCGGGTGAACCGCCCACGCTCGTACCGGATCCGCAGCCGCCGCTGCTCCGGTTCGGGGATGACGGTCGGCCGGCGCGGGCCGGGACGCAGGATCTCGGAGGTGTCGGCGAAGTCGCCGGCCATCTCCATCCGCACCGTGTACTCGGCGGGCTCGGCCGAGTGGTTCAGCACCGTGAGGCTCTCGTGGTACGCCTCGTCGATCGAGCGGTGCCGGATCACCGAGACGTCGGCGTCCACGTAGTGGCTGGCCGCGCCCGGCACCAGCACGAAGCGGGTCTCGAAGTAGGTCAGGTCGTCGCGGGACAGCGCGTGCAGCCGCTCGCCGTCGATCGTGAGCACCCAGTGGGACAGGAACCGGGTGTCGAACGAGAACAGGCCGATCGGCGCGGACGGGTCGCGTTCCATGTCCCCCTGCGCGTCGCTCACGGCGAACGCGTTGCCGGCGAGGACATGGACCAGCTCCTGCCTCATCGGGCCGCCACCCGGGCGCCGGCCACGTCCCGGGGGTCCCGGGCGTCCGGCGGGCCGGGGAAGAGCCGGCGCAGCGTCATCAGCAGCTTGAGTTCGCCCCGCGCGGCGAGGTCGTTGCGCAGCAGCGCGGCGGCCGGGTGCAGGCGTCCCGCCGCGATCCGGTCGAACACCTCGCGGTTCGCGCCGACCACCAGGTCGGCCTCCTCGGCCAGGCGGTCCACCCGGACGTCCTGCCGGTCGATGGTCAGGTACCAGTGCTCGGTGCGGCCGTCGTCGCGCAGGTCCAGGCGGATGGTGCCGGAGGTGGTCTCGGGCAGCTCCGGGTGCCGGCCGGCGGTTCCCCGGGTCAGGTGTTCCACGGCCGAGACGCTCATCGGGCCCTCCTCGTCGGTGGTCGCGGCCGGCGCCGCTCGTCCCGCAGCGTCCCCGCATCGCGGGTGAGGCGAACTCACCCGGACCGGGTGAGGCGCGGCGGCGCGGCGGGTATCCCTGCGGCCATGCCGACGACCGGGGACGCCGCCGCCGACCGGGTGCTGCTCGCGCTGCGCCGGGCCGGTGCGGCGCTCAGCGCAGGATGAGCCCGCGCACGTACGCGGCCTGCCCGACGTGCTGGAGGTCGTCGTCGAGCACGCTCACCAGCCGCACCCCGAGCGTCACCGGCGGATCCCAGTTCTCGTCCACCACCCGGTCGAGGTCGGCCGGGCGCAGGCCGCGCAGGTACGCGAGGCTCCGGTCCACCACCGCCCGGTGGTAGTCGAGCAGCACAGCGCCGTTCTCGGGGCGTACCGCGGAGATCTGCTCCGGGCCGTGCCCGAAGCCGGTGTCGGCGGGGTCCGGCGGCAGGCCGCAGCGCGCCGCCCAGTCGCCGGTGGCCCACAGCTGCGGCTCCCCCATCACGTCGGCCACGTGGTCGTCCTGGATCCGGGTCAGGTGCCAGACCAGCCAGCCGACCGGGTTCGCCCCGTCGGCCGGCGCCCGCCGCAGCTGGGCCGCGTCGAGCCCGTCGAGCGCCCCGGCGACCAGATCGGGCAACCGCCCGTACGCCTCGGTCAGCACGTCCGTCGCGTCCACGTGTCCCTCACTCCCCTGCCGTCTTCTGCCGTCCCCTCGGGCAGTACCGCCCAGCGTGCCCGACAAACCTCGGCGCGGGCCCCGCCTCTAGGGTGATCGCGTGGTCGCGGCGCTGGAGCTGTATCTGGACACCGACGCCACCCGGCGGATCCGGGTGCTGTGGGACCTGCTGGAGTCCGACGGGGTGCCGAGCATGCGGTCCCTGCTGGCGCAGCGGCACCGCCCGCACGTCTCGCTGGCGGTCGCGCCGCGCCTGGACCCGCACCGCGTCGCCGAGGCGCTCGACGGAACCGTGGTGGCCGCGCCGCTGCGGCTGGAGTTCCAGCACGCCGGTCAGTTCGTGGGGCGGGTGCTCTGGCTCGGGCCGGCGCCGACGCCCGAGCTGCTGGCGCACCACGCCGACATGCACGAGCGGCTGGCGCGGGCCGGCGTCGAGGTGGTGGAGCATTACCGCCCGGGCCGCTGGGTGCCGCACTGCACGCTGTCGATGCGGGTACCGAACCCGCTGATGGGCGCGGCGGTGCGCCGCTGCCTGGAGGTGCTGCCGCTGACCGCGACGGTGGTCGGCGCGGCGGTGGCCGACCACGCCCGCGACATCTCCCACCCTCTCCCCTGACCTGCTCCCACCAAGCTCCACGCCCACTCCCCCCGACCTGGTGTCGACCATGGCCCTGTCCGCACGGAGGACGCCCCCGCTCGACACCACCCTGGCCGCGCCCCCGAGCCAAGCAGCCCCCTCCACACCCGTGATCCACACCAGTTCCCCGAAGTGGCGCCATCCTCGTCCATGGTCGACACCAGCTCGGGGAAATGGGGGCATCAGACCACCGTTGATGCAGCCACCTCCCCGAACTGGTGTCGATCTTGGGCGGGGGCAGCGGCGGCGAGCCGGTCACGTCGAGGGAAGACGAGGGTCGGTTCCGGTGAGGTCGAGAAGGAACGTCGGGTAGTCCGGCTGTGGGCACGGGTCGCCCCGATGACCGAGCCGCTCGTAGAACGGCGCCGCCCGCTCGTGGTGGGCCTGCCACTCCAGGTGCCGGGCCCGCCCGCCGGCCCAGCGCCGCACCGCCGTGAACAAGGCACGGCCCACCCCGTCACGCCGCCGGTCCGGAACGACGTACAGGTCGTGCAGGCGTACGGTGCGGTGCGCGTCACCGGAACGCAGGTGCGGGCCGTGGTCCTGGGCGGCGGCGTACCCGGCCAACCCGCCCGCGTCGATGGCACCGAGCAGCGCCCAGCGGGGGTCGGCGAGCAGCGCGGCGAACCGCAGCCGGTGGGCATCCGGGGGGTCGTCGCCCACACCCATGTCCCGCAGCATCGGCCACAGCTGCGGCCAGTCCGGCACGCGCAGGTCCCGCACGATGATCGGCATCGGACCAGGATGCGGGCGGGACAGCGCGGCGGCGACCGGGTTTCGCGCCATCTGCGGCCGCCCTGACGATCGGGACCGAACCGACGCAAGCTGGTAAAAGCGCAGGTCAGAGCCATTCTGGCCACCCGAAGACGTGCGGCCGGAGCGGCAGCGAAGCACGTCGAAGGAGAGCCTCATGGCCGCACCCGTCGTCCGTTCCGTCACCGCCGACCAGACCGTCCTGCTACCAGGGCAATCGACCACCGTCCGGGTCGACGCCTACCACCCCGACTCGCGCCTGCTGACCCTCGCCGGCCGGGTCAGCGACCCCACCGGCGTCACCTGGGACAGCCCGGTCCGGGTGGACCTGAGCGTCCCGTTGACCATCCAGCTCGCCGGCGTCTCGCCGGGGGTGACAGTCACACCGAGCGGCACCGAACCGGGCCGCTTCACAGTCACCGTGCTGGCCGGCCGGGGCACGGTGACGCTGACCGCGACGGCGCGTGACGGCGCCGGCCGCACCGGCACGGGCACCGCCACGCTGACCGTGCCGCTGCTGGTCGGGATGAGCGCCGAGAAGGGCGCCCGGACCCAGCGGGCGGTGGCCGACTATCCGGGCATCCGCTACATGCGCGACTTCGGCACGGACGGCCCGGACGCGGACGCGCTGCCGGAACTGCCCCCGCTGAACGCGGGCAAGTTCGCCGACGCGCCCTCGGCCGTCATGCACGTCAGCTGGAAGGACGACGTCGAGCAGCTGGCCGGCTGGCTCGACGGCGTGAACCGCCCGATCTACCTGACCTGGTACCACGAGCCGATGGGCGACGTGACCCCCGCCACGTACCGGGCGACGGCGAGCCGGGTGACGCAGATACTGGCGGCGCACCGCAACCGGCGGTGGGTGCTCGGGCACGGCCCGATCGTGACCCGCTACTGGCTCGACGAGGGGCGCGGCAACCCGGCCGACTGGGGTTACCCGGGCATGACCCACTACGGCGTGGACTGCTACTCCCGGGACACCGCCGCGTACTGGCCCGCCTCCCGGATGTTCGGCGTGGCCTTCGGCAAGGTGCGCGCCGCGTACCCGGGGATCCGGCTGCTGGTGCCCGAGTACGGCCTGAGCCGCATCGCCGCGGACACCACCGGCGCGGGCCGGGCGCGGACGATCCGCGAGCACGTCACCTGGCTGCGGCAGCAGAACGACGTGGACGCGATCGCGTACTGGAACAACTGGGCCGAGTTCGAGCTGGGTGACCCGCCGCTCGAGGCCACGGCCTGGCGCGATCTCCAGGTGGGCCCGGCATAGACTGGGCCCATGAGGCGGAGTCGGTGACCAGCGGGAGCGTGACGTACCCGGGCTACACCCACGGCTGCCTCGCCTACGACGACCCGGCCGTGCTGCGCGCGCTGACGGTCGAGCAGGTAAGCGCGGGTCTGGCCGCCGGTGAGCAGGTATGGGTGGTCTGTCCGGAGGATCGCGCCACCGTCACCGGCTGGCTGGCCTCGGTTCCCGGGGTCGACGCCGCGCGCCGGCGGGACGCGCTACGGCTGGTTCTCGTCGGCGAGGCGTACCGGCACGACGAGATCGTCGATCCCGACCGGCAGGTCCAGGCGTACGTGCGGGCCACCACCGAGGCGCTGACCGCGGGGCACACCGGCCTGCGGGTGCTGGCGGAGGCGACGAGCCTGGTCCGCAGCCCGGCCCAGCGGGACGCGTTCGCCCGCTACGAGCACCGGATCGACCACTGGATGCGGCACCGGCCGATGTCGGCGGTCTGCGCCTACGACCGCCGGCAGCTGGACGACGCGGCGATCGCCGAGCTGGCCTGCCTGCACTCGGTGACGAACGCGGACGTGCTGTTCCGGCTGCACGCCGGCGACGGCGACTCGGTGGTGGCGCTGGCCGGCGAGCTGGACCCGTCCAACCACCGGGACTTCGCCGCCGCGCTGGAGCGGGCCGACCCGCGGCCGGTGGCGGGCCGGGTCGTGTTCGACGCCGCCGAGCTGCGTTTCGTCGACCACCGCAGCCTGCTGCATCTGCGCGACCACGCCCGCCGGCACGACGCCGTCGCGGTGCTGCGCACGCCGAGCCGCGCCCCGGCCCGGCTCGTCGACCTGCTCAGTCTGTCGGAGGTACGGGTGGAGGTCGTCCGATGAGGAGCGGCGCGGCCTTCGGCCACGTGGGCTACTTCCACGAGGCGTTCGTCTACGACTCCGACGAGGAGTTGCTGGCGGTGGCGCTGCCGTTCCTGCTGGACGGGATCGCGGCGGGCGAGCCGACGGCGGTGAACCTGGACGAGCGCAACGCCGAGCTGGTGCGCCGGGCGCTGCCCACCGGCGCCGAGGTCACGTTCCTGCCGGTCAGCGACGTCTACGCCCGGCCCAGCGTCGCGCTGCGTTCCTACCGGGAGCTGCTCGCCTCGTACGTGGCGGCGGGGGCGGCGCAGATCCGGATGGTCGGCGAGCTGCCGCCGGTGCTGCTCGGCGCGACCTGGGACTGGTGGGCGCGCTACGAGTCGGCGATCAACCACGCCTACGACGACTTCCCGCTCTGGGGCATCTGCGCCTACGACCGCCGGGGCACGCCGCCGCGTGTGCTCGCCGACGTGGCGCGTACCCATCCGCTGGTGGCGCGGCCGGACGGCAGGCACGAGGCGGCGGGTCTCTACACCGAGCCGACGAGCTACCTGACCGAGTTCCGGCCGGCGCCCCCGGACCCGGTGCAGCGGACCGTGCCGCTGGTCGAGCTGGTCGACCCGACGCCGGCCCGTGCGCGAGCCGAGGTGCGCGCCGCCGACCGTGGCCTGCTGCCGCCCGACGGCCTGGACGGCCTGGTCATCGCGGTCAGCGAGGTGGTGAGCAACGCGCTGCGCCACGGCGAGCCGCCGGTGTGCCTGCGGTTGTGGCGCGCACCGGACCGGATCGTGGTGACCGTCCACGA
This sequence comes from Micromonospora sp. ATLC20, assembly GCF_057196585.1. Taxonomy (NCBI): domain Bacteria; kingdom Bacillati; phylum Actinomycetota; class Actinomycetes; order Micromonosporales; family Micromonosporaceae; genus Micromonospora; species Micromonospora sp. ATLC20. The sequence continues at coordinate 14,483 of NZ_JBXUOV010000096.1, read as the reverse complement.
TCGGGGGACCGGCCCGAAGGACCCGTTCGCCGGGCTGCTGCCGGCGGGCGACGGTTCCGACGGTGGTCTGGGCCTGTGGATCAGCCACCAGAGTTGCGACCACGTGACGTACCACAGGGACGCGACCGGCTTCACCATCCGCCTGACGGCGGGGAACCCGCACTTCCCGGTCTGACCGTGCCGCCGGTCGGCGGGCAGGGGGGCGGGGCGGGGCGAGCCTCGCGCGCGGACGCGGTACCGTAGCGCCTCATCGTGCCCTGCGGGGCGGTCATCCGCCGGCCTGGCGCTGGCGAACCGACGGAGGATGGCGAATGTCCAACGGTGCCGAGCCGTTCGCACCCCACGACGACCTGTCCGGGCGGCCCCGGTTCGATCCCGCGTTGCGCGGCTACGACAAGCGTCAGGTGGACCGGTACGTCGAGCAGATCGACGCCGAGGTGAGCGCGCTGACCGCCGCGCGGGACCGGGCGTACGCGCAGGTGCGCGACCTGACCGCGCAGGTGCAGCGGGCGCAGGCCGAGGCGGTGGAGCTGCGGGACCGTCCGTCGGCGGTGGACCGGGCGTCCTTCCGCGACCTCGGCCCGATGGTGGACCAGATCCTGGACCTGGCCGAGAAGCAGGCCGGCCAGATCACCGACGTGGCCACCCGGCGCGCGGAGGACGTCCAGGGGCAGGCGGAGAAGCTGCTCGCCGCCGCGCAGGAGCAGGCCGCGCGGGAGCGGCGTGAGCTGGACGAGGAGCTGTCCGCCCGCCGGGCCGAGCAGGAGCGGCTGGACGAGGAGCGGCGGGCGGCCGCGCAGGCGGAGCTGACCGCGGTGCGGGAGCTGGCGGAGAAGCTGCGCGTCGAGGGTCAGGCCGTGCACGACCGGGCCCAGCAGGAGGCGAAGCGGATCAGCGAGCAGAGCGCGCAGCAGGTCGAGCAGGCGCGCTCGGCGTCCGAGGCGCTGGTGAAGGCCGCGCGGACGCAGATCCAGCAGGAGGTCCAGGCCAACCGCAGCAAGGCCCAGCAGGAGCTGGCCCAGTGGCAGGCCACGATGGCCAAGGAGCTGGACGAGCGGCGGGCCGCCGCCGAGCAGGAGCTGGCCGACCGGGCCGCCGCGGCGGAGAAGGACATCGCCGCGCTGGTCGCCGAGGCGCAGCAGTACGCCACCGAGGTCCGGGAGCGGGCCGACGAGGAGACGGCGGCGCACCAGGAGCAGCTCGCCGGCGTGCAGCGGGAGATCCAGCAGCGGCAGGAGACGCTGACCGGGCTCAAGGCGGAGCTGGAGAGCGTCTCCCGGCAGCTGGAGGACACCCGCCAGGAGATCGCCACCATCGAGCGGACCGGCGCGGAGGTGGAGGAGCGACTGGTCGGCGTACGCCGGGAGCTGGCCGCGGAGACCAAGCGGCTGGACGAGGCGCGGCGCGCGGCGGACCTGGCCGAGCAGCACGCGAAGGAGACCCGGGCCCGGGTGCAGCGGGAGGCCAAGCGGGTCGCCGACCTGGCCGCGGCGGCGGTCATGGCGGCGGCCGCGGGCGGCGGGGAGACCGCCGAGTACCCGCAGGTGCCGGCGCGCCCGCCGATCACCGTACCGGCCGAGGTGACGCCCCGGGCCGTGGACGGGCGGACCGAGCCGGACGCGATCGAGCCGGACCGGTCGGAGCCGCCCGCGGTGGAGCCGTTCGTCGAGCGGCTGGACGGGCCGAGCTTCGACGCGTTCGCGGTCCGCACGCCGGCTCCGCGCGGTGTGCCCGAGGCGGAGACGACGGGTACGGACAACGGCGTACCGGCCACCGCCTGAGACGTCGGTGCCGCCGGTCCGGCGGCACCGCATCTTGCTCATCGACCTTGCTCTATGCAAATATTTGGATCGATCTGCTGGTGCATCTCGATCTTTATTCGGGGGTTGACGGGTATGCGGAAGATCTTCTCCATCGGTGCCGCCGTCGTCCTGACCGTCGCGTCGGCGGGCGCCGTGGTGGCCGGCACGGCCGCACCGGCGAGCGCCGGGTGCAGCCACTCGCACTCCAACGTGGACAGCAAGTTCGGCCAGCTGTTCAACGCCACGAACGTCAACATCCGCACCGGCCCGCACACCACCTGCGCCTCGCTGGGTTACGGGCAGCTCAGTCACACGGTCGACTTCCACTGCTTCGCCAGCGGCGACCGGGTCAGCGCGAACGGCCACACCACCTACACGTGGACCTACCTGCGGGACGTCACCACTGGCGTCTCCGGCTGGGTCGCCGACGCGCTGCTGGACAACCTCGGCGGCAATGTCGCCTGCTGACCGGGCCACCCGGCGGGCCCGCGGCGGGCACAATGACCGGGCATGACCGGTCTGCACCCGCCCGTCGAGCCGTACGCCACCCATCTGCTCCCGGTCGGTGACGGCCACGTCCTGTACGTGGAGGAGGTCGGCCGGCCGGACGGCGTACCAGTGGTGTTCCTGCACGGCGGCCCCGGCGGCGGCCTGGTGCCGGCGGCCCGCCGGTTCTTCGATCCCGCGCGCCACCGGGCCGTGCTGTTCGACCAGCGCGGTGCCGGCCGCAGCACCCCGCACGGCGAGGTGCGCGCCAACACCACCTGGCATCTGGTGGCCGATCTGGAGACGATCCGGCAGCGGCTGGGCATCGACTCGTGGCTGGTGTTCGGCGGGTCGTGGGGCACCACGCTCGGCCTGGCGTACGCGCAGGCGCACCCGGAGCGGGTGACCGGGCTGGTCCTGCGCGGTGTGCTGCTGCTGCGGCGCAGCGAGCGGGACTGGTTCTACCAGGGCGGGCTGCGCCACCTCCAGCCCGAGGAGTGGGAGCGGTTCGTGGCGCCGATCCCGCCGGACGAGCGCGACGACGTGCTGGCCGCGTACCACAGGCGGTTGCACGGCCCGGACCAGGCGCGGGCCCGGGAGTACGCGCGGGCCTGGGGGCGGTGGGAGGCGGTCAACTCGTCGCTGCGGCCCGACCCGGAACTGCTCGCCCACTTCACCACCGACGACCACGCGCTGCCGGTGGCCCGGATCCTGTCGCACTACGCGGTGCACGGCGGTTTCCTGGCCGAGGGTCAGTTGCTCGACGGCGTGGACCGGATCCGGCACCTGCCCGCCGTGATCGTCAACGGCCGGTACGACATGTGCTGCCCGCCGGTGTCCGCGTACGACCTGGCCCGCCGGTGGCCGGAGGCGACGCTGCGGATCGTGCCGGCGGCCGGGCACTCCGCCGCCGAGCCGGCCGTCACCCGGGAGGTGCTGCGGGCACTCGACGAGGTGACCGCGAGGGTCGGCTGACCGGTGCCGAACCCCCACCGGTCCGCGCCTGGTCATCGGCGACCTCCGCTGGCAGGATCGGCCGGGTGACGGGTGCGCTGTACGCGGTCAGTGACCTCCACGTGTCGTACGCGGAGAACCGCGCGGTGGTGGACGGCCTGCGGCCGGAGACGGCGGACGACTGGCTGATCGTGGCCGGGGACGTCGGCGAGGTCTTCGCCGACATCGAGCGGACGCTGCGGCTGCTGCGCGACCGGTTCGCGCGGGTGGTGTGGGCGCCGGGCAACCACGAGCTGTGGACCAGCCCGAACGACCCGGTGACGCTGCGCGGGGTGGCCCGCTACGACGCCCTCGTGGCGATGTGCCGCGAGCTGGGCGTGCTGACCCCGGAGGACGACTACCCGGTGTGGCGCGGTGCGGGCGGGCCGGTGACGGTGGCGCCGCTGTTCCTGCTCTACGACTACTCGTTCCGCGCCCCCGGCACCACCACCAAGGAGGAGTCGCTGCGCGCGGCGTACGACGCCGGCGTGGTGTGCACCGACGAGATGATGCTGCACCCGGACCCGTACCCGGATCGGGAGTCCTGGTGCGCGGCGCGGCTGGAGGTGACCCGGCGGCGGCTGGAGGCCACCGACCCGGCGCTGCCGACAGTGCTGGTCACCCACTGGCCGCTGGTGCGCCAGCCCACCGAGGTGCTCTGGTTCCCGGAGTTCGCCCAGTGGTGCGGCACCGACCGGACGGCCGACTGGCACGTGCGTCACCGCGCCGCCGTCGCCGTCTACGGCCACCTGCACATCCCGCGCACCACGCACTACGACGGGGTGCGGTTCGAGGAGGTGTCGCTGGGCTACCCGCGCGAGTGGCGGCGCCGGGGCGGTGAGCCGGCGCCGATGAAGCGGATCCTCGGATGATCGGGGCGCTGCTGCCGGCCGGGGCGCTGGCCGTCGAGGCGTTCGCCGACGTGCCGGACGAGGCGCCGTACCCGGGCGAGGAGGACCTGGTCGCCCGCGCGGTGGCCGCCCGCCGCCAGGAGTTCGTGACGGCCCGCCGCTGCGCGCGGGAGGCGCTGGCCCGCCTCGGGTACGCCCCGGCGCCGATCCGTCCCGGTCCCCGGCGGGAACCGGTCTGGCCGGCCGGCGTGGTGGGCAGCATCACGCACTGCACCGGCTACCGGGCGGCGGCGGTGGCCCCGGCCGAGGCGCTGGCCGGGCTGGGCATCGACGCCGAGCCGCACGAGCCGCTGCCCGACGGGGTGGCCGGGGTGGTCACAGTGGCGGGCGAGCCGGAGCGGCTGGCCGCGCTGCGCGACGCCGACCCGGGGACGCACTGGGACCGGCTGCTGTTCAGCGCCAAGGAGTCGGTCTACAAGGCGTGGTACCCGCTGACCGGGCGCTGGCTCGGGTTCGAGGAGGCGGAGCTGACCTTCGATCCGGACGGCCGGTTCACCGCCCGGATCCTGGTCGACGGCACCCGCACCGACGGCGGCCCGCCGCTTGACGTCCTGGACGGCCGCTGGCTGGTCGCCGGCGGGCTGCTGCTCACCGCCGTGGCCGTGCCGCGCCGGTCCTGACCAGCGATACCGCGATTGTTCCGGTTTGCCCGCCCTGAGCTGGGGTAGGGCCGAAAGGGCCTGGACATTTAGCTGTAGGAGGACAGGTCCTGATGGAATCCAGCAAGCCCGCCCAGATCGTCAAAGGTGTCGTCGAAGCCGCCGTCGAGAAGGTCGGCGACGCGCTGACTCCGGACGTGCCGGGCGCTCCCGGCAGCGCGCCGCCACCGCTGGAGGAGCCGACCACGCCGCACGGGCCGCTGCCGCCCAAGGCCGAGCAGGGCGCGCCGGACACCCGGACCCCGACCGGCGCCGAGACCGGCGTGCCGAAGATCGCCAAGGGGCAGCAGGGCGCGTACCTCACCACCGCCAACGGCGCCCGGCTGCGCGACACCGACCACTCGCTCAAGGCCGGTCCGCGCGGCCCGGTCCTGCTTCAGGACCACCACCTGCGGGAGAAGATCACCCACTTCGACCACGAGCGGATCCCGGAGCGGGTGGTGCACGCCCGGGGCGCGGGCGCGCACGGCACGTTCGTCGCCAACGGCGCCGCCGAGAAGGTCACCCGGGCCGGGTTCCTGAAGAAGGGCCGCGAGACGCCGGTCTTCGTCCGCTTCTCCACCGTGCTGGGCTCGCGCGGGTCGGCCGACACGGTCCGCGACACCCGCGGCTTCGCCACCAAGTTCTACACCGACGAGGGCACATTCGACCTGGTCGGCAACAACATCCCGGTCTTCTTCATCCAGGACGCGATCAAGTTCCCGGACGTCATCCACGCCGGCAAGCCACACCCGGACCGGGAGATCCCGCAGGCGCAGAGCGCGCACGACACGTTCTGGGACTTCGTCTCGCTGCACACCGAGGCGCAGCACCACACCATCTGGAACATGTCCGACCGGGGCATCCCGCGGTCCTACCGGACCATGGAGGGCTTCGGCGTCCACACCTTCCGGATGGTCGACGACGCCGGGGCGACGGTGCTGGTCAAGTTCCACTGGAAGCCGAAGCTCGGCGTGCACTCCCTGGAGTGGGAGGAGGCCCAGCTGATCAGCGGCATGGACCCGGACTTCCACCGCCGCGACCTGTATGACGCCATCGAGGCCGGCGCGTTCCCCGAGTGGGAGCTGGGCATCCAGGTCTTCCCGGACACGCCGGAGGAGACGTTCGCCGGGATCGACCTGCTCGACCCGACGAAGATCGTGCCGGAGGAGCTGGCGCCGGTACAGGCGATCGGCACCCTCACCCTCAACAAGACGCCGCGCAACTTCTTCGCCGAGACCGAGCAGGTGGCGTTCCACGTCGGGCACCTGCCGCCCGGCATCGACGTCACGAACGACCCGCTGATGCAGGGCCGCCTCTTCTCGTACGTGGACACGCAGCTCACCCGCCTGGGCGGGCCGAACTTCACCCAGATCCCGATCAACCGGCCGCACGCCGACGTCAACGACATGCTGCGTGACGGCTTCCACCAGCACGCGGTGCACGCGGGCGTGGCGCCGTACCGGCCGAACTCGCTGGACGGGGGCAACCCGTTCCCGGCCGGCGACCGCGAGCACGCGTTCGTGGACACGCCGGTGACGGTGGCCGAGGCACCGAAGGTGCGGGCCGCACCTGCGTCCTTCGACGACCACTACAGCCAGGTACGCCTGTTCTGGCAGAGCATGTCGCCGGTGGAGAAGGAGCACATCATCCGGGCGTACACGTTCGAGCTGGGCAAGTGCTACCACCAGGCGATCAAGGAGCGGCAGCTCCAGTGCCTGGCGAACGTCGACCCGGTGCTGTGCGAGCAGGTGGCGACCGGCCTGGGCCTGCCCGTACCGCAGCCCACCGTGCCGCTCGCGGAGGTGCAGCCCAGCCCGGCGCTGTCCCAGGTGGGCCGGGAGTGGCCGGCCGACGGCCGGATGGTCGGCATCGTGGTCGACGCCCAGGCCGACCTGGGCGACGTGCACGAGGTACGCCGGGCGGTGACCGCCGCCGGCATGGTGCCGCTGCTGATCGCCGCGCACGGCGGCACCGTCGACGGGCTGCCGGTGCAGCGCACGTTCGCCACCGGCCGCTCGGTCGAGTTCGACGCGGTGCTGCTGGCCGGCGCACCGGCCCCGGCGCCGGACGCGCTGCCGGCCCGCGACGCCAAGGCCGGCGCGCCGGGCTCGGCCACCGTCGACCCGCGCGTGCTGCTGCTGGTCGAGGAGGCGTGGCGGCACGCCAAGGTGATCGGTGCCTGGGGCGCGGGCGCCGAGGTGCTGAACCAGGCCGGTGTCACCGGCACGCCGGGCGTGGTGACCGGTGGTTCCGGCACCGAGGTGCTCGGCGAGGTGCAGCGGCTGATGGCGGCGCACCGGGTCTGGGAGAGGTTCCCGGCCTCGGTCGCCTGATCCCGAAGTCGTGGGGGGGGGGGGGGCGGGGGGGGGGGGGCGCCCCGCCGGGCGGGGGCCCGGGGGGGGGGGGGCGGCCGCCCCCCCCCCCCCCCCCCCCCCACGCCGTGCGTACGGCCCGGCCCGGCGGGGACCGGCCTCACCAGCGGTTGCGGGCCTCCTCGGCCCAGCCGACCAGGCCGTCCAGGTCCACGCGCCCGCCGTCGTCTGTGGCCGCCCAGCCGGTGAAGGTCCCGAAGCACTGGTGCGTCTCCCCGGCCAGCACGAGCAGGTTGGTCCGCGCCACCCGCTCGTGGAACGGGTGGAACGTGACGTCCACCCGGTCACCGGTGATCCGCCACGGCCGCAGCCAGTCGGCGCGGTCGTACTCCCAGATCAGATCCGCACCGATCTTGTGCAGCCGCCCGTCGACGAAGACCGCGTTCTCGGTCGAGCCGGTGCCGTCGGTCCACTTGCCGCCGAGCTGGATCGACCGGCCCGGCCCGCTGCCGGCCGCCCAGTTCCACCGCACCGCGTACCGCCACTTGCCCCGGCCGTGGTCGAGCGCCGCGTACGACCCCTCCCCCACCGGGTACGCCGTGCCGTCCACGGTGATCGTGCCGTGCACCGGCCGGCCGATGTCCTTGACCGTGTACTGGAACCGTCGCGTGCTCCACGGCACCACCACGCCGAGCGACTCGTGCCCCGGCGGCAGCGGCACGGTCAGGTCCACCTCGACGCCGGGCGCGCTGGCGCGCAGCGTACTGCCGTCCGGGCCCTGCTCGACTGCGATGGTCAGGTTCCCGCCCCGGGCCCGGACCGGGCCGGCGCCGCTGACCGGCGGCAGCACAGTGCCCCGGGCGAACGGCACCACCGCCTCCGCCGTGGTCTCCCGGCCGGTGCGCCGGTCGAGCAGGTAGAGGCTCTGCACCCCGGCGTAGTCGAGCGACGACGCGACAAGGCCGAGGATGTGCGTCGGCGTGACCACACCCCAGTGCTCCCACCGCTTGGCCCGGCCCCAGCCGCGCAGGTTCGCCCGGTGCAGCGGCCGGCGGCTCCAGCCGACCGCGTCCGGGTTCAGCCGCCCGTCCGGCCGGCACAGGTCGACCGGCTCGGTGATCTCCCGCTCATGCGTCATCGCCGCAGGCTACCGACGCCGTCGCGGGCCCGGCGGGCGGCCTCGGCAGCCGTCCCGCCGGGCCGTCGCGTCAGCGGCCCTGCTTGGCGCGGCAGATCTCCACCGGCACCGCCGGGGCGCCGTCGACCGGCGCCGGATCCTCCGGGGTGGGCGCGATGCCGCCGGCCGAGATCCGGTCCAGCGTGGCCAGCCCGGCCGCGTCGACCTGACCGAACACCGTGTAGTTGGGGCGCAGCGCCGAGTCGGCCTGGACCAGGAAGAACTGGCTGCCGTTGGTGTCCGGGCCGGCGTTGGCCATGGCCAGGGTGCCGCGCGCGTACAGGCGGCGTACACCGGTCGGGTCGGTCGGCGCGGGCGGCAGGTCGGTGGGCAGCTCGTCGCGGTAGCGGTAGCCCGGGCCGCCCTCGCCGGTGCCGGACGGGTCGCCGCACTGGAGGACCGTGAGCGTCGGGTACGCGGTGAGTCGGTGGCAGGGCGTCCGGTCGTAGAAGCGCTTGCGGACCAGGTGCAGGAAGCTCTGCACCGTGCACGGCGCCTGCTCACGGTCCAGCGTCAACCCGATCGGCCCCTGGTTGGTGCGCAGCGTGACCCGCACGGTGCCCCGGTCCGGCGTGCGGCGCGGGTCCGGCGGCAGCGGCACCGGCCGGGCGGCCGGCTCGTCCGGCGTCGGCGTGTACGCGCACGGCCCCTTCGTGGGCGCGGGGTCGGCAGGAGGCGCCGCGGTCGCGGCGACACCTGCGGCGGCGACGATCGTCGCGGCGGCCACGCTCACCCCGGCGAGGCGGGCCAGCAGGGGTAAGGCGGCGTGCGTTCGGGTTTCGCTCGACACGGTGGTCCTCCCTGGACTCGTGGTACCAGAACGACCGGAGTCTATGGATCGGGTGGGGTGATGTCGACGCGGGCGCTCGGCGGGTCGAAAGTCGGTTGCCGGCCAGCGCCGCGTCCGAGAAGGTGATCGGCATGACGTTCTGACGGATCGCACCCAGCCCGCAGGCCCCTCCTCGCCGCCTGCCGTTCCCGCTTCTCTTTCCGCAGAATCGAGCGTCTGTGTCCGCGTACCCCTCCGGGCGGGCCGTCGTGCCCGCCACCGTCTCCGTCTTCTCCTCCCCCGGCAGCTGGATCGAGTCCGCCGCGCTCGACCAGTGCCGCCAGGTCGCGGCCCTGGACGGCATGGCGCACGTCGCCGCCATGCCCGATCTGCACCCCGGCAAGGGCGCGCCGATCGGCGCCGCGATGTCCTCGACCGTGCTCTACCCGTTCCTCGTCGGCTCCGACATCGGGTGCGGCATCGCGGTCTTCCCGATCGCGCTGCGCCGGGTCGTACCGGAACGGCTCGCGGCCCGGTTCCCCGACCTGGACCGGGCGCTCGACCCGGACCGGGACGCCGACGACCCGGCCTGGTCGGTGCTCGACGGCGACGTGCCGGCCGGGCACCTCGACGGCCTCGGCACCGTCGGACGCGGCAACCACTTCGTCGAACTGGCCCGCGTCGGGCCGATCCTCGCGGCGGAGCACGCCGAGCGGCTCGGACTGGACGCCGGTGACCTGGTGCTCGTGGTGCACTCCGGGTCGCGCGGGCTGGGCGAGCGGATCCTGCGCGAGCACACCGAGACGCACGGCGCCGGTCCCGCGCCCGACCCGGACGCCTACCTGGCCCGGCACGACGCGGCCGTGCGCTGGGGCTCGCTCAACCGGCGGCTGCTGGCCGCGCGGGTCGCGTACGCGCTCGGCGCCGAACCCACCGAACCGGTCGTCGACCAGTGCCACAACCTGGTCGAGATCCGCGACGGCCGCTACCTGCACCGCAAGGGCGCGGCGCCGGGCGACGGGCGGGACGTGCTGATCGCCGGCACCCGTGGCACACCCTCCTACCTGGTGGCCGCGCACGCCGGGCCGGACGCCGGCTACTCGGTGGCGCACGGCGCCGGGCGCAAGATGTCCCGCGCCGACGCGCTGCGCCGGGGCCGGGCCAAGCACACCGTCGAGGAGCTGCGGCGTACGCCGGTCGGCTCGATAGTGGTGTGCGGCGACCGGCAGCTGCTGTTCGAGGAGGCGCCCACCGCGTACAAGCGCATCGAGCAGGTGATCGGCGACCTGGTGGCGCACGACCTCGCCACGCCGGTCACCACCACGGTTCCGCTCGTCACCTACAAGACGCCGGACGCAGGCCGCCGCGACGAGCGCCGGAAGGGCCGCCGGTGACCGAGCTGCTGCTGTCCGCCGGGCGCGGACCCGCCGAGTGCGCCTGGGCACTGACCCGGCTGCTGTCCCGAATGGAGGGCGAGGCGGCCCGGCGGGGCCTGCGTACCGAGCGGGTCGAGACGGTACCCGGCGACCGGGCCGGCACGTACCGGTCGGTGCTGGTCCGGATCAGCGGCGCCGGGGCGGAGGCGTTCGCGGCCGGGTGGACCGGCACGCTCTGCTGGCAGGCGCCCAGTCCGTACCGGACGGGCCACGGCCGGAAGAACTGGTACGTCACCGCGCGGACCTGCCGGACCGACGTGGTGGTCACGCCGTTCCACGAGGCGGACGTGGAGTTCGTGCCGTGCCGCACCGGCGGGCCCGGCGGCCAGCACCGCAACAAGGCGAGCACCGCCGTCCGGGCCACGCACCGCCCGTCCGGCCGGACCGTGGTGGTGGACACCGAACGGCACCTGCACCTCAACCGCCGGATCGCGGTCGAGCTGCTGCGGCAGCGGATCGCCGCCGACGACGAGGCGGCCCGGCGCGCGGGCGTCGACGCCCGCTGGCGGATCCACGACGAGCTCGTGCGCGGCGACCCGGTACGGGTGGAGCGGCCCTGACCCGGCCCGATCCGCCGCGCCTGCCGCCCCCGGCTACCGTGGTCGCGGCGACCGGGCGGCCCCGGCCCGCCGCGACGCGAGCGCGAGGAGGACGGATGCGACGGAGAAGGACCGGTCCGGTGGCGGCGCTCTCACTCGCCTCCTGCGGCGGGGACGCCGGGACCGATCCCGAGACCTACCTCCGCGACGCCATGCGCGGACAGGTCACCGACGGCGCCTTCGACATGGACCGCGTCCGGTGAGCGCGCTCGTGCAACGCTTCCGCGCCGTGGTCGCGATGTGGATCTTCGTCGGCGGGGGTGGGTTCCTGCTGGCCGGGTTCCTCGGCCTCGCGCTGCTGACCCAGACGGGTCCGTTCGCGGCCGCGTCGACCTTCTCCGCCGCCGCCGAGTTCGCACCCGGCGCCGAGATCAAGGTGCGGGACACCGGCGTACGCCCCGGCAACATCCTCATCCTCGCGACGCCGGCCGACGTCGATCCCGCCACCGTCCGGTGCACCGCGAAGAGCCGCGTCTACTCCACCGGCGAGCAGCGCAGCAGGGAGCTGACCGGGGCCCGGCCCGAGGGGACAGCGTCTGTGATGACCGACCGCGGTGACCCACGGCTGTTCACGCCGGTGGTGGCCACCGAGGGCATCACCTGGATGGACACCGACTTCGTGAGCTGCACCGCTGACGGCGTGGAGGCGTTCACGCTGGCATCGGCGAAGGGCCTCCAGAGTGACCGGTTCCGGCTCGGCGCCGGCCTGCTGCTCATGCTGCTCGCGCCGGTGTTCGCCGGGCTCGGCTGCCTCGCGCTGTACCTCACCCGGAAGTGGAACCGGGAGGCGGCGCTGCGCGGCGGCTCGACGAGCTGGCCCTACCGGTGACCGGGATGCGCCTGCACGTGGGCTGTGCCATGTGGACGCACAAGTCCTGGTCCGGCCGCTTCCTGCCGCATCCGCTGCCCGCGCACGAGCGGCTGCGCGCGTACGCCGGGTGGTGCGACGCCGTGGAGGGCAACACCACGTTCTACGCCACCCCGGCCCGCCAGACGGTGGCGTCCTGGGCCGAGCAGACCGATCCGGGCTTCCGCTTCCTGCCGAAGCTGCCGAAGGTGGTCACGCACGAGCGCCGGCTCACCGGCGGCGAGGCGGAACTGCGGGCATTCCTGCACGCGATGGAGCCGCTCGGGCCCCGGGCCGACGCGCTCTGGATCCAGCTGCCCGGCTCGTTCGGCCCCGGTGACGTGCCCGACCTCGACCGGTTCCTGCGCACACTGCCCAGCGGTCACCGGTACGCCGTCGAGGTCCGCCACCCCGCCTTCTTCACCGAGGCCGGTGCGGTACGCGCGCTGGAGGCGACGCTGCACCGGGCCGGCGCCGAGTGGATCCCGTTCGACACCACGGCGTTCTTCCGCACGCCGCCGACCAGCGACGCCGAGCGGGAGGCGTGGACGCGCAAGCCACGCCTCCCGCTGCGTACCCGGGCACTGACCGACCGGCCGATCGTGCGCTACCTGGGCCGCGACGACCCGGCAAGCACCGTCGAGGGCTGGCAGCCGTGGCTGGACGTGGTCACCGGCTGGCTGCGGGAGGGCCGCTCGCCGACCGTGTTCGTGCACACGCCGGACAACGCGGACGCGCCCGAGCTGGCCCGCCGCTTCCACGACCAGGTCCGCGAGCGCGTTCCCGGGCTCGCGCCGCTGCCCGAGCCGGAGCCGGTCGGCCCGGCCACGCTGTTCTGAGCGCCGGATGGGATCGCCGCCGGCGCCGGCCCGGCCGCCGCGCGAGGCGCATGACCCGCCGGCGGTCCCACTCAGCCCGGCCGGCCGCCCTCCGGTGGGGGCAGGCGGTCGTCGTACGCGCCGGACGGGCCCGCGTACCGCTCGCCGTGCAGGAACGGCAGCGGGTTCGGGGTGCAGCCGTGCAGGCCGAGCGTCTGCTGCTGCATCACCGGCGCCGGGCGGCCCCGCCCCGGGCAGCGCTCGTGCCCCTGACCGAGACGGTGGCCCACCTCGTGGTTGACCACGTACCGGCGGTACGCGGCGAGGTCGCTCCCGTACGCGGGCGCGCCGAGCACCCAGCGGGCCACGTTCACCACCACCCGGTCCCCGTTACGGCAGGACGTGTACCGGTCCAGACCGTCCCCGCACAGGTCGTCGCGCGTACCGGGGGTGGCGAGGTAGACGGTGAAGTCGGCGGGCTCACGGGCGCCGACGCGGCGCAGGGCGATCCGTCCGTCGGTCGTCCAGCCACCCGGTCCGACGAGGATGCCGGTGACCTGCGCCCCGAACTCGGCCGCTGGCAGGCCGGTGATGTCGCGCTCCACCGCCACCCGGTAGCGCAGCAGCCGACCCGTACCCCCTGTGGTGGCCGGCTCGGCGGCGGCGAACCGCCACCGGTTGCCGCCCTCGGCGGGATAGCCGATCCGCGCCGGCCGGGGCCGGACGGGCGCTGCCGCCGACACGGCCGGCCCGGCGGCCGACGGTCCGGACGGCCCGGACGGCGCGACTGCGGGCTGGTCCGCCACGGCCGGTGTGCACCCGGCCAGCGCCACCGTCAGCGCGATCACCGCCGCGCCGCCGCGCGTCCGGTCCACGGTCCTGGTCATCTCGTCTCCCCTCGGCGCCCGGTCGGGGGCGCGGGGATGAGGACGGGTGGCCAGTCGCGAAAGTTGGTCCGGCGGGGACTCAACCTTTTCCGCGTCCCGCACGTCCCTACCGGGGTGAGAGGTGCAGAGGACCGGCATGGCCCGGGGTGACGCGGAGTTCGTCGAGTTCGCGCGGGCGTCCTCCGCGCGGCTGACGCACGCCGCCTTCCTCATGACCGGCAACCACCACCACGCCGAGGACGCCGCCCAGACCGCGCTCGTGCGCACGTACGCGTCGTGGTCCCGGATCCGCAACGGCGATCCGTACGGCTACGCCCGGTCGGTGCTGGTGAACCACCTCGTCGACACCTGGCGGCGGCCGATCCGCGAGTACCCGAGCGAGGACCTCCCGGAGCGACGCGGAGGCGACCTGGCCGAGGAGGTGGCGACGCGGCGGTGGCTGGTCACCGCGCTCGGCACGCTCACCGCGCGCGAACGCGCCGTCGTCGTCCTGCGTCACTACTTCGACCTGCCGGAGGCCCAGGTGGCCCGCGAACTCGACGTGTCCGTCGGCACCGTCAAGAGCACCTCGTCCCGGGCGCTGGAGAAGCTGCGTACCGCCGGTCTGTCCGCGCCCCGACCGCAGGAGACGTGCCGGTGACCGAGATGGACGAGCTGCGCCGCGCGATGCGGGCGACCGAACGGGCCGACGGCCTGGACATCGCGGACATCATGCGCCGGGGACGCCGGCTGCGCCGCCGCCGGCGGATCGGCGCCGGGGTCGCGGCGGCGGTGGCGACGGTCGCGGTGGCGGTCGGTGTCGACG
>NZ_JBXUOV010000095.1:0-21997 GCF_057196585.1 Micromonospora sp. ATLC20 | reverse complement strand
CACCGCCACCCCCCCCCCCCCCCCCCCCCCCCCCCCCCCCCCCCCCCCCCCCCCCCCCCCGCCCCCCCCCCCCCCCCCCCCCCCCCCCCCGACGCGCGTTCAGGCCGATCCGGTGGGCACGCCGGACGGTCGCGGCGCCGAGGCGCCGCTCTGGGCCGGCGCCGCCGGACGTCCCGCAGGCGCCAGCGCGCCGCGCTCGGGGAGTGTGCCCAGCGCCCGCTGGAAGCTCGCGACCAGCGCCGGGTAGTCGGCCGGTGCGACGTCCTGGTGTACGGGGAAGTTGATGATCTGCCGGGACAGCCGTGCCATCGACGGATGGTCCCGCAACTGCTCGATGAGCGTGTGGTAGAGGCTGACCATGCCGAAGCCCTCGCGGTTCATCTCGGCGTAGACATGGTCGCGGTTCTCCCGGCCGGTCCCGAGGATCCGTACCGGCAGCGTCTGCGGGGCGTCGTCCGGCGCCAGCTCGGGCCACATCAGCTCGAACGCGCCGCCGAGTTCGGGCAGGTCGCGCAGCAACGCGGTGAGGGCGCGGAAGTTCTCCTGCCGCCGCGCGGCGATGCCCAGCGTGTCGTGGTCGAGCACGTGCCGGGACAGGTCCGGCTCGGTCTCCCGCTGACCGGTGAGCCGGCCCGGGTCGCGGTAGGTGATCATCCCGCCGCGTGCGCCGGGCATCGGCAGCATCTTGTGCAGGGAGTAGAGCGAGACCTCGCCGGTACGGCCGGCCGGACCGCCGAGCGCGTGGGTGAACCACGCGTGTGCGAGGTCCTCGAGCAGCAGTGCGCCGTGCCTGTCGGTCAGCTCCCGGATCCGGCCGATCGCCCGTTCGGTGCGGCCGAAGTAGTGGATGACCACCACGACGTCGTAGGGACGCTCCGCGAGCCGTGCCTCCAGCGAGGACAGGTCAACGGCGAGGTCCTCGGTCAGGTCGTAGAAGCCGGGGTCGAGCCCGAGTTCGGTCACCGGGTCGAAGACGCCGCTGCCCTCGTTGGCGGACCAGCCGATGAACGACGGCAGCAGGATGTCGCGCCGGTCGCCGCGCCAGACCTCGGGCTGGGCGAGCAGGTCGCGCATGCCCTCCCGGGCCGCCCGGTAGAACAGGCTCGGCGTGCGGAAGGCACCCGGGTCGGTGGCGGTCTTGGGGATCGTCTGCGTCACGGAAGCTCCAGTCTGGCGCGGATCTCGGAGGTGGACATCCTGAGCGAGCGGTTGACGGCCCGCAGCGGGCCGACCGCGCTGGGCGGCGCGTCCTCGCCGGGTGTCATGACCAGGACGCGGTCGATGCCGGGGAAGGCCCGGACCACGGCGGCGACCACCGCCGGCCGTCGCAGCGTCGCCGGGTCGAAGCACCGCAGCACCCGCGGGCTCGGCCGCCCCAGCACATGGGTGGCGTCTCCGGCGACGACGGTGAGCTCACCGAAGCCGTACGTGTCGAGCCAGGCCCGGGCCGCGTGCAGCCCGTCGAAGCGGACGTCGGCTGCGGGCGCGACCCCGCCGAGCGCGAGGTCGGCGACCCACCACGTGGTCGTGGAGTCGCCGGCGAACCCGAGCCGGTCGTAGAGCGCCCGGGCCGGGGCGTTGTCGGCGAACACGTCCAGCCGCATCGACGGCAGGTCGGGATGGGCACGGGCGTACGCGCGCAGCAGTTCCCGGGCGACGCCGCGGCCTCGGGCGGCCTCCACCACGCAGATGTAGGACAGGTGCGCCAGGCCCGGCTCGACCCGGGTCAGGTCGGCGAAGCCCAGCCGCCGGCCGTCCTGGTCCTCGGCCACCAGGAAACACCGGCCGGGGAACGACTCCGGGTGCGCGAGCACGACCTCCCAGAACCGGCCGACGCCGGGCTGGGCCGAGGTCAGGTAGTCGTGCAGATGCCGCGCGAACGACGACCGGCTGACCTCGGCCAGCCATTCCGCGTCCGCGACGGTGGCCAGGCGGACCCGGAGATCCGGCGCGTCCGCACGGGACGGCACTCCCACGCCGGAGGCGGGGACGATCGACTGGACACCATACGGGACCGGCATGTTCACACCATAGTGTTCAGTACCACCCCAAAGGGGGATTTCGGATCACCGCCGCCCGCTCCGGTCCTGGTCCGGTCCCGGTGTGGTGAGCTGTAGCGGTGGCGGGTGACGTGCTGGGTCTGGTGCTGCACCCCACCCGGGACGTCTCCGAGGTGGTGGGGATCGTCGCGGACTGGGCCGCCCGGCACCGGATCACCCTCGCGGTACGCGCCGAGGACCGCGCCCGTGTACCGGCAGCGGTGGAGGCGATCGCGGCGGACGGGCTGGCCGACCGCTGCGACGCGCTGATCAGCATCGGCGGCGACGGCACCATGCTCGGCGCGCTGCGCCTGGCCGTCCGCGACCCGAAGCCGGTGCTCGGCGTACATCTGGGCCGGGTCGGCTTCCTGGTCGAGGTGGAACCGCCGGATCTGCCCCGGGCGCTGGAGCGGCTGGTGGAGCACGACTTCACCGTCGAGTCGCACGCCTGCCTGGCCTGCGACGTCTGCGGCGACGACGTGGTGGCGTTCAACGACATCGCCCTGGTCCGGCAGCCCGGCGCCGGGTTCGTCACGGCCACCCTGGCGGTGGACGGCCAGCGGTACGGCTACTACCGCTGCGACGCGCTGGTGGTGAGCACGCCGACCGGCTCGACCGCGTACAGCTATGCCGCGGGCGGGCCGCTGATCTCACCGGCCACTGAGGCGATGGTGGTGACGCCGTCCGCGCCGATGGCCGGGATCTCCCGCTCGGTGCTGCTCTCCGCGCACGAGACGGTGCACCTGGAGTTGCGGGCGGACTCGGCGCCGGTGGCGGTGGAGATGGACGGCCTGCTGATCCGGCAGGCGGCGACCGAGGGCTCGGTGCACATCCGGTACGTCAAGGACGCCGGCCGGGTGGTCCGCCTCGACCCGCGCCGCTACCAGGAGCGCAACCAGCTCAAACTGAGCCTGCTGGACCTGCCGCTGCTGCCGGACCAGTTGCGGGAGCTGTTGCCGGACGGGTTGCGGGAGCAACTCAACCGCCGGGAGCTGCCCCCGCCCCGCTGAGCCGGGTCAGGCGGTGGCGAGCACGCCGTCGACCAGCGCCTTGGCCTCCTCCTGGATCCGGGCCAGGTGCTCCGGGCCCTGGAACGACTCGGCGTAGATCTTGTAGACGTCCTCGGTGCCGGACGGGCGGGCGGCGAACCAGCCCGACTCGGTGGTCACCTTGAGCCCGCCGATCGCCGCGCCGTTGCCGGGCGCGGTGGTGAGGATCGCGGTGATCGGCTCACCCGCCAGCTCGGTGGCGGTGACCTGCTCCGGCGACAGCTTCGCCAGGACGGCCTTCTGCGCCCGGTCGGCAGGCGCGTCGATCCGGGCGTACGCGGGCGCGCCGAAGCGGTCGGCCAGCTCGGCCCAGTGCTCGCTGGGCGTACGGCCGGTGGTGGCGATGATCTCGGCGGCGAGCAGGCAGAGCAGGATGCCGTCCTTGTCGGTGGTCCAGGTGCCGCCGTCGCGGCGCAGGAACGACGCGCCGGCGCTCTCCTCGCCGCCGAAGCCGACGGTGCCGTCGAGCAGGCCGGGCACGAACCACTTGAACCCGACCGGCACCTCCAGCAGCGGCCGGCCGAGGTCGGCCGCGACCCGGTCGATCATCGAGGAGGAGACGAGCGTCTTGCCCACCGCCGCGGCCGGGCCCCACTGCTCCCGGGTACGGAACAGGTGGCCGATCGCCACGGCCAGGTAGTGGTTGGGGTTCATCAGGCCGCCGTCGGGCGTGACGATGCCGTGCCGGTCGGCGTCGGCGTCGTTGCCGGTGGAGACCGCGTAGTCGTCCCGGGCGGCGATCAGCGAGGCCATCGCGTTCGGCGAGGAGCAGTCCATCCGGATCTTGCCGTCGCCGTCGAGCGTCATGAACCGCCAGGTCGGGTCCACGAGCGGGTTGATCACGGTGAGGTCGAGGCGGTGCCGTTCGGCGATCTCACCCCAGTACGCCACGCTCGCCCCGCCCATCGGGTCCGCGCCGATGCGCACCCCGGCGTCGCGGATCGCGTCGATGTCCAGCGCGGCGGGCAGGTCGTCGACGTACCGGGCGAGGAAGTCGTACTCCCCGGTGGTCTCGGCGGCGCGCGCCCGCGCGTACGGGATGCGTTTCACCTCCTTGAGCCCGGCGGCGAGGATGGCGTTCGCGCGGTCCTGGATCCACTTCGTGGCGTCGGTGTCGGCGGGCCCGCCGTGGGTGGGGTTGTACTTGAACCCGCCGTCGGACGGCGGGTTGTGCGACGGGGTGATGACGATGCCGTCGGCAAGGCCGCTGGTGCGCCCCCGGTTGTGGGTGAGGATGGCGTGCGAGACGGCGGGCGTCGGGGTGTAGCCGTCGCGGCTGTCGCGCAGCACGGTGACGTCGTTGGCGGCGAGGACCTCCAGCGCGTCGGCCTCGGCGGGCGCGGAGAGCGCGTGGGTGTCCCGGCCGAGGAACAGCGGCCCGGAGAGGCCCTGCTCGCGGCGGTAGTCGCAGAGCGCCTGGGTGACGGCGAGGATGTGGTCGGAGTTGAAGGCGTTGCGCAGGCTGGACCCGCGGTGCCCGGAGGTGCCGAAGGAGACCTGCTGCGCCGGGTCGTCCGGGTCCGGGTGCTCGGCGTAGTAGGCGGTGACCAGCCGGGGCACGTCGACCAGGTCGTCGGGCTGGGCGGGCCGGCCGGCACGGGGGTGGGCCACTGCGGGATCCTCCTCGGTGATGCGGTGGGGACTGCTCAGGGCTCGACGCGCTGGCCCTTGCCGATGACGACGATGCCGTTGTCGGACACGGTGTAGCGCTGGCGGTCCTTCTCCAGGTCGACGCCGATCTCGGCGCCCTCCGGGACGTGGACGTTCTTGTCCAGGATCGCGCGCCGGACGACCGCGTGGCGGCCGATCTGGACACCCTCCATCAGCACGGCGCCGTCGACGTGCGCCCAGGAGTGCACCTTCACCTTCGGCGCCACGATCGAGTTCTCCACCAGCGAGCCGGAGATCACCGAGCCGGGCGACACCATCGAGCTGACCGCGCGGCCCACGCGCTCGCCCCAGGCGTGCACGAACTTGGCCGGCGGGTACGGCGGCTGCTCGGTGTAGATGGGCCACTCGAAGTTGTAGAGGTTGAACACCGGGTGCACGTTGATCAGGTCCATGTGCGCGTCGTAGAACGAGTCGAGCGTCCCCACGTCCCGCCAGTAGCCGCGGTCGCGGTCGGTGCTGCCGGGCACCTCGTTGTCCTTGAAGTCGTAGACGTTGGCCTCGCCGCGCTCGACGAGCATCGGGATGATGCTGCCGCCCATGTCGTGCTTGCTCGTCTTGTCCGCCGCGTCGCGCTCGACCGCCTCGCACAGCGCCCGGGTGGTGAACACGTAGTTGCCCATCGAGGCGTAGATCTCGTCCGGCGCGTCGGGCAGCCCGACCGCGTCGGTGGGCTTCTCCCGGAACGCGCGGATCCGCTTGCCGTCCTCGCCGACCTCGATCACGCCGAACTGGTCGGCCATCGCGAGCGGCTGCCGGATGCCCGCGACTGTCACCGCGGCCCCGGAGGCGATGTGGTCGTCGACCATCTGCCGGGGGTCCATCCGGTAGATGTGGTCGGCGCCGAAGACGATCACGTAGTCGGGCTGCTCGTCGTTGATGAGGTTGAAGCTCTGGTAGATCGCGTCGGCCGAGCCGGCGAACCACCACGGGCCGCGGCGCTGCTGCGCGGGCACCGGCGTGACGTAGTTGCCGAGCAGCGTCGACATCCGCCAGGTCTTGGTGATGTGGCGGTCCAGCGAGTGCGACTTGTACTGGGTCAGCACCACGATCTTGAGGAAGCCGGCGTTCGCCAGGTTGGACAGGACGAAGTCGACCATGCGGTACATCCCGCCGAAGGGGACGGCGGGCTTCGCCCGGTCGGTCGTCAGGGGCATCAGGCGCTTGCCCTCCCCGCCGGCCAGGACGATCGCGAGCACCTTGGCAGCCATGCTCAGACGCTAACGACCCGGACCCGACTTCACCACTCGGACGCCCACACTTGCCACCGCGTGCGACGTGGCGCTCTGCACTAGGGTGCGGGCATGGCACCGATGCGCGTCGACATGCTCACCCGCGAGTACCCGCCGGAGGTGTACGGCGGCGCCGGTGTGCACGTGGAATACCTCGCCCGTGAGCTGCGCCACCTCGCCGACGTGCGGGTGCACTGCTTCGGCGCGCCGCGCGACGAGAAGGGCGTCACCGCGTACGCCGAACCGGCCGCGCTCGCCGGCGCGAACGCCGCGTTGCGCGTCATGGGCGTCGACCTGGAGATGGCCGCCGGGACCGCCGGCACCGACGTGGTGCACAGCCACACCTGGTACGCCAACCTGGCCGGGCACACCGCGAAGCTGCTGCACGGGGTGCCGCACGTGGTGACCGCGCACAGCCTGGAGCCGCTGCGGCCGTGGAAGGCCGAGCAGCTCGGCGGCGGGTACGCGCTCTCCTCCTGGTGCGAGCGGACCGCGTTCGAGGCGGCCGACGCGATCATCGCGGTGAGCGCGGGCATGCGGCGCGACGTGCTCACCGCGTACCCGGCGGTGAACCCCGACCGGGTACGCGTGGTCTACAACGGCATCGACACCGCGCAGTACGCTCCGGACCCGGGCACCGACGTGCTCGACCGGCTCGGCATCGACCCGGCGCGGCCCAGCGTGGTCTACGTCGGGCGGATCACCCGGCAGAAGGGCCTGCCGTACCTGCTGCGGGCGGCCCGGGAACTGCCCGCAGACACCCAGCTGGTGCTGCTCGCCGGCGCGCCGGACACCCCGGAGATCGCGGCCGAGGTGGAGGGTCTCGTGGCGGAGCTGCGGGCCACCCGGTCCGGGGTGATCTGGGTGGCGGCGATGCTGCCCAAGCACGAGGTGATCCAGGTGCTCACCCACGCCACGGTCTTCGCCTGCCCGTCCGTCTACGAGCCGATGGGCATCGTCAACCTGGAGGCGATGGCCTGCGAGACCGCAGTGGTGGCGACTGCCACGGGCGGCATCCCGGAGGTGGTGGCCGACGGCGAGACCGGGCTGCTGGTGCCGATCGAGCAGGCCGGCGACGGCTCCGGCACGCCGCTGGACCCGGAGCGTTTCGTGGCCGACCTGGCCGCGCGCATGAACGAGCTGCTGGCCGACCCGGACCGGATCGCGGCGTTCGGGGCGGCTGGGCGGCGGCGGGCGGTGGAGCACTTCTCCTGGGACGCGATCGCCCGTCAGACGCTCGAGGTGTACCGCTCGGTGGGGGTGCAAGGAGGTCAGTCGTCGGGTGCGATCAAGGTCAGTCCGGGAAAGTAGCTGCGGTAGCGGCTGCTGTCGCGGGTCAGCAGACGGTAGTGGCAGACCGCTGCGTGAGCGCCGATGTAGAAGTCGGCGATCGGCGAACGCTTGGCACCCCCACGCGACCGGTACCGCACGTACGCCTTGCCGGCCAGGAAACCGGCCGGGTAGGGCAGTTCCTCGCGAAGGAAGTCGGCGGCCGGCAGCGCGTCGTCGAGGTCCTCCACGCGCGCGAAGCGCACGGACACCTCCGCGTAGACGATCGGGTTGATCACCAGAAGGCCGGCATCACGAGAAGCGGCCAGGGCGTCGCCGGACCAGTCCGCCCACTTCGGGTCGTCGGTGAAGATGTCCAACAGGACATTCGTGTCGACGAGGGTCGCGACCGTGTCGGTGGCTCGGCCTGCCACGGCCCGGACCCGCTCACTCGCCACGGAGCAGTTCCATCAGCTCGTCCGTCGACATGCCCTCGACTTCTCGAGCAGCGCCGCGCCCACGCATGTGTCGGACCAGGCGTCGCCCACGGGTTTCCGCGTCATCGACGCGCACGATGCGTAGGGCACCGCCCTCCTCGATCACGTCCACCTCGTCGCCCTCGTGCAGATTGAGCCGAGCGCGCAGCTCAGCCGGGATGGTCACCTGCCCCTTGCTGTTCAACCTCATCGCGGTCCTCCGGTCACGTAATACAGATGATACGTGTCACAAGCCTGGGTAGGGTCGCCGGATGCCCGATGCGATCTTCGCCCATCCGCGTCTCGCGCCGGTCTACGACGCCTTCGACCCCGACCGGGACGACCTGGCCGCCTACGTGACGCTCGCCAGTGAGCTGGGCGCGCGCACGGTGCTCGACGTGGGCTGCGGGACCGGGTCGCTGGCGGTCCTGCTGGCCCGGCACGGGTACGCGGTCGTCGGCGTCGACCCGGCCGGGGCGTCCCTCGACGTCGCGCGGGCCAAGGACGTGGCCGGCGCGGTCCACTGGATCCACGGCGACGCCACGGCGCTGCCCGCGCTCAGCGCCGACCTGGCCACGATGACCGGGAACGTGGCGCAGGTCTTCCTGACCGACGCCGACTGGGGACGGACGCTCCAGAGCATCCACGCCGCGCTCCGACCGCAGGGGCATCTCGTCTTCGAGACCCGGCGTCCCGACCATCGCGCCTGGGAGGAGTGGGCGACGGACACCGGCCCGGTCATCCGATCCGTCCCGGGCGTCGGGCGGGTGGAACGGCGTTTCCGGGTCACCGCGATCGACCTGCCGTTCGTCTCCTTCCGCTTCACCTACCGGTTCCTGCCCGACGGGACGGTGGTCACGTCGGACTCGACGCTGCGGTTCCGCGACCGCGACGACGTCGAGTCGAGCCTGACCGCCGCCGGATACCGGGTGCTCGACGTGCGGCAGGCGCCTGATCGCCCCGATCGGGAGTTCGTGTTCGTCGCGCAGCGGACGGGCTAGAGGCGGAGCGCGCGGTCACGTCGCCGGGCGGTCGCCGATTATTGACGCTTCCCGACAAAAATGCTTCACTGGCCGCATGGCCTCGGACAACCCGCCCGCGCGGCGCCGACGTGGCCGGCCCACGGTGCTCGATCCCGAAGCGGTCGGCACCGCGGCCCTGCGGCTCTGGGCGGAGCGCGGCTACGGCGCCACCGGCTGGGACGACCTCTCCGCGGCCACCGGGATCAGCGCCCGCACCCTGATGCGGCACTTCCCGTCCAAGGCCGCCCTCGCCTGGGTGGGGGTGCCCGCCGCCACGCGGCGGCTGACCGAGACGTTCCGCGCGCTGCCCCTCGACGTCCCGCTGTCCGACGCGCTGCGCGCCGCCGTGGTCGCCTCCGTCTCCGACGACGCGCTCGTGCTCAGCGCGGGCGGGTACTGGATGCGGGTCGTCGCCGAGGAACCCGAACTGGCGGACGCCTCCGCCCGCGCCTACGCGCCCTGGACCGAGGCCCTCGCCCGGGAGATCGCCCGGCGTCGACCGGGAGCGCCGAGCGCGATCTGCCACGCCGTCGCCACCGCGTACCGCGAGGCGGCCCAGGCCGCGCTGTACGACTGGGCCCGCGGCGGCCCCGACGGCTCGCCGGCCCACGCCGTCGACGCCCTGCTGCGTCTGCTGGACATCCGCATCACCACACCCGAGGAAGCCCCGTGACCACCACGCGCCCGATTCCCGACCCGCTCGCCCCCGCCACCCTCGGTCCGGTTCGCCTGCGCAACCGGGTCGTCAAGTCCGCCACCTTCGAGGGGGCGACCCCGGACGCCCTGGTCACCGACCGCCTGATCGAGTACCACACCGCTGTGGGCCGCGGCGGCGTCGGCATGACGACTGTCGCCTACCTCGCCGTCGCGCCCGAGGGGCGTACCGAACGGGGCCAGGTCTACTGGCGGCCCGAGGCGTTGCCCGGGCTGCGGCGGCTGACCGAGGCGGTGCACGCCACCGGCGCCAAGGTCAGCGCCCAGATCGGGCACGCCGGGCCGGTGGCCAACTCCCGCTCGAACGGGCTGCCCTCGCTGGCCCCGTCGGCGCGGTTCAACCCCCTGGCGATGGGCTTCGACCGCGCCGCGACGCACGACGACATCCACCGCGTCGTGGCCGCACACGGCAGCGCCGCCGCGGCGGCGCGCGAGGTGGGCTTCGACGCCGTCGAGGTGCACCTGGGCCACACCTACCTCGCCGGATCGTTCCTGTCGCCGAAGCTCAACCGGCGCCGCGACGAGTTCGGCGGTGCGCTGGCCAACCGCGCCGAGTTCCCGCGCCGGATCCTGGCCGCCGTCAAGGAAGCAGTCGGAGACGACGTGGCCGTCATCGCCAAGATGAACATGAGCGACGGCGTACGCGGCGGTTTCGACCTCGACGAGTCGATTCCGTTCGCCCGGACGCTGGAGGCCGACGGGCACCTGGACGCTCTGGAACTCACCGGCGGGTCCTCGCTGCTCAACCCGATGTTCCTGTTCCGGGGCGACATCCCGCTCGCGGCGATGGCCGCGCCCCAGCCGCCGCTGCTACGGCTCGGGATGAAGACGTTCGGCCGGTTCCTGTTCCGCGACTACCCCTACCAGCCGCTCTACTTCCGCGACCTCGCGCTCCAGTTCCGCCGCGAGCTGTCCATGCCGCTGATCCTGCTCGGCGGCGTCACCGACCTCGACGGGATGCGCACGGCCATGAGCGACGGCTTCGAGTACGTCGCGATGGCCCGCGCCCTGCTCCGGGAGCCGGATCTGATCAACAAGATCAGCCGTGACGCCACCACCCGGTCGCGCTGCACCCACTGCAACCTCTGCGCCGCCAGCATCTTCACCGGCACCCACTGCCCCCTGGACGCCGAGGGGACGACGGCGCTCGTCGCCGCCGGTACCCGGCCCGTCGTCGCCCCGTAGCAAGTCGTCGCCCCGTAGCAAGGAGTTCCCCGATGCCCGTACCCCGGCAGCCCGGGCCGACCTCGGTCGACCTCGTCGTGATCGGCTCCGGCACCGGCCTCGCCGCCGCGCTCAGCGCCCACGAGGCCGGCCTCTCCGTGGTGGTCGTGGAGAAGTCGCGCTGGGTCGGCGGCTCCACGGCGCGCTCCGGCGGCGCCTTCTGGATCCCCGCCAATCCGGTGCTGGCCGCCGAGGGCTCCGGGGACACGTCCGAGCGCGGCGCGGCCTACCTGGAGGCCGTCGTGGACGGCTCCGCGCCCGAACAGCGCTGGCGCAGCTTCCTCGAACACGGCACCGCCACGATCGAGATGCTCACGCGGACCACCCCGATGCGGTTCCTCTGGGCCCGCGGCTACTCCGACTACCACCCGGAGCTGCCCGGCGGCACCGCCGAGGGCCGTAGCTGCGAGTGCCGCCCGCTCGACCTGAAGGTCCTCGGTGCCGACCGCGCGCGGCTGCGTCCCGCCGTCCTCTCCGCGCCCGTGCCCATGCCGGTCACCGGCGCGGACTACAAGTGGCTCAACCTGATGGCGAAGACCCCTGTTCGCGCGCTGCCCCGCATCGTGAGCCGCCTCGCCCAGGGCCTCGGCGGCCTCGCGCTCGGACGCGAGTACGCCGCCGGCGGCCAGGCCATCGCCGCCGGCCTGTTCGCCGGCGTCCGCCGCGCCGGCATCCCGGTGTGGACCGAGACGGCGCTGGAGCGGCTCCTGGTCGAGGGAGACCGGGTCGTCGGGGCCGAGCTGCGCCACGGGGAGACGACGTTCGCCGTACGGGCCGAGCGAGGTGTCGTGCTCGCCACCGGCGGCTTCGACCACGACCTGCCGCTGCGGCACGTCCACCACCACCGCGACCTGGGCGACTGGAGCCTCGGCGCGGACAGCAACACCGGCGACGGGATCCGCGCCGCCCAGGAGGTGGGCGCCGGCACCGACCTGATGGAGCAGGCGTGGTGGTTCCCCGCCGTCGCGCCGGTCGGCGACGCCGCGCCGTCGGTGCTCCTCGCCGAGCGTTCCCTGCCCGGGTCGCTCATGGTGGACGGCACGGGCCGCCGGTTCGTCAACGAGTCCTGCGACTACATGACGTTCGGGCAGCGGGTGCTCGGCCTCGCCCGCGAGGGCGGGGCGCTGCCGGCCATGTGGCTGGTCTTCGACCAGCGGTACCGCAACAGCTACGTCTTCGCCGGCACGCACTTCCCCCGCGCCCCGCTGCCGAAGTCCTGGTACGCGGCGGGCATCGCGCATCGCGCGGGCGCCCCGGGTGACCTCGCCCGGTCGATGGGCGTGGACGCCGACGCGTTGAGCGCCACCCTGGCGCGGTTCAACCAGCTCGCCGCCACCGGCGTCGACGACGACTTCGCGCGTGGCGCCAGCGCGTACGACCGCTACTACGGCGATCCGACGGTGACGCCAAACCCGAACCTGCGGCCCCTGGCCGGCACCCTGTACGCCGTCCGGGTCGTCCTGTCCGACCTCGGGACCTGCGGTGGGATCCGGGCCGACGGCCTCGGCCGGGCGCTGTCCGACGCGGGGACACCGGTCCCCGGGCTGTACGCGATCGGCAACGCCGCCGCCAACGCCTTCGGCAGCACCTACCCGGGGGCCGGGGCGACCATCGGCCAGGGCCTGGTCTACGGCTACGTCGTCGGGCGGCACGCGGCGGGCAGGCTCCCCGCCGCCGACCGGGCCGAGGGCCGCCGGACGGCGGAATAGGCACGGTTTCGCCGCACCCGGGGCCGCCCGGCGTGCCAGCATCCGGCAGGACGCACGGGGCCGACCCGGACCGACAGTCGGCGAAGCGGAGAGGAACCGACATGGGTACGTACGCGGTGACCGGCGCGGCCTCCGGCATGGGCCGGGCGTCCGCCGAGCGGCTGCGGCGCGACGGGCACACAGTCGTCGGCGTGGACCTGCGGGACGTGGAGGTCGTCGCCGACCTCTCCACGCCGACCGGGCGCGCGGCGGCGGCCACCGAGGTGCTGGAGCGCGCCGGAGGGCGGCTCGACGGGGCGGTCTGCGCCGCCGGGCTCGGCGGCATCCCCGGCCGGGACCGGCTCGTGCAGCAGGTCAACTTCTTCGGCGTGGTGGAGCTGCTCGAGGCGTGGCGACCGGCGCTGGCCGCCGCCGGCAACAGCAAGGTCGTGGTGTTCGGCTCGAACTCCGTCACGCTCACCCCGATGGTGCCGGAGCGCGCCGTGCGGGCCCTGCTCGACCGCGACGCCGACCGGGCGCTGCGCGTGGTGGGGCGCTTCGGCAAGCGCTCGGCGCCGTTCGCGTACGCGAGCTCGAAGCTGGCGGTGACGCGGTGGGCACGCCGCGCCGCGATCTCGCCGGAGTGGGCCGGCGCCGGCATCCGGGTGAACGTCCTGGCCCCCGGCATCATCGCCACCCCGCTGTTGGAGGAGCAGATCGCCCGGGGCGAGAAGGAGGCGGTCGAGGGGCTGCCGGTGCCGATCGGCGGGCGCGGCAAGCCGGCGGACGTCGGCGAGTGGGTGGCGTTCATGCTGTCGCCGGCCGCCGACTTCCTCTGCGGTTCGGTGATCTTCCTGGACGGCGGCTCGGACGCCTACTTCCGCACCGACGACTGGCCCGTCTCCACCGGGCCGGCCGGGGTGCTGCGCTACATGCGGCGTGCCAAGGCGTGGCGGGCCCGGCGCTGACCCGGCAGGCCCGCCCACCCGGGCGGGCGCGTCGCCGTGGAAGCAGCGCGCAACCGAGCGCGAGAGGATCTCGCGCAGTAGGTTGAGCGGGTGACTGGACGGTTCCCGATCGAAGACGTCTCCCCCGTCGTCTCCTGCGGTCGCTACCCGGCCAAGGCGGTGGTCGGCGAGGTCGTGCCGGTGTCGGCACGGGCCTATCGCGAGGGCCACGACGCGCTCGGGTGCAACGTGGTCTGGCTCGGCCCGGACGGCGCGGCCCGCCCGTTCACCCGGATGCGTCCGGGCGAGCCCGGGCAGGACCGCTGGCACGCCACCATCCGCCCGGACGCGGTGGGCCTGTGGCGCTTCGCCGTGGAGGCGTTCGGAGATCCGTACCTCACCTGGCAGAACGCGGTCACCAAGAAGCTCGCCGTCGGCCAGGGCGCGGCCGAGCTGGCGAACGACCTGGCCGAGGGCGTACGCGTGCTGACCGCCGCGCTCGACCTGGTGCCGAAGGCTGACCGGGATCGCGTACGCGAAGCCGTGCGGGCCCTGGCCGACGACGACCTGGACCTGCCGCGGCGGGTGAGCGCGGCGCTGGATCTGGCCGACCTGCTCTGGGCGCACCCGGTGCGTGAGCTGGTCACCACCGGCGAGGAGCGCACGCTGTGGGTGGATCGGCCGCGGGCGCTCTTCTCCGCCTGGTACGAGCTCTTCCCCCGCTCCGAGGGCGCGATTCCCGCCACAGTCGACGCGCCCGCGCGTTCCGGCACGTTCGCCACCGCGATCGAGCGGCTGCCGGGTGTCGCGGCGATGGGTTTCGACGTGCTCTACCTGCCGCCGATCCACCCGATCGGCCGGGTCAACCGCAAGGGCCGCAACAACGCGCTCACCGCCGGGCCGGACGACGTGGGCTCGCCGTGGGCGATCGGCGCGGCCGAGGGCGGCCACGACGCCATCCACCCCGACCTGGGTACGCCGGAGGACTTCCGGGACTTCGTCGCCGCCGCCGCCGAGCAGGGGCTGGAGGTGGCGATGGACCTGGCGTTGCAGTGCGCGCCGGATCATCCGTGGGTCACCGAGCACCCGGAGTGGTTCACCACTCGGGCCGACGGCAGCATCGCGTACGCGGAGAACCCGCCGAAGAAATACCAGGACATCTACCCGCTGAACTTCGACAACGACCCCGAGGGCATCCGGGCCGAGGTGCTGCGGGTGGTGCTGCACTGGGTCGGCGAGGGCATCCGGATCTTCCGGGTGGACAACCCGCACACGAAGCCGTTCGACTTCTGGCACTGGCTGATCGCCGAGGTCAAGAAGGTCGACCCGGACGTGCTGTTCCTGGCCGAGGCGTTCACCCGGCCGGCGATCATGCATGGGCTCGGCAAGGTCGGCTTCACCCAGTCGTACACCTATTTCACCTGGCGTACGACGGCGGCCGAGATGCGGGAGTACTGCGAGGAACTGGTCGCCTCGGTCGACTGGATGCGGCCGAACTTCTGGCCGAACACGCCGGACATCCTGCACTCGTCGTTGCAGCACGGCGGCCCGCCGATGTTCAAGATCCGCGCGGTGCTGGCGGCGCTGCTGTCCCCCTCCTGGGGCATGTACGCCGGGTTCGAGCTGTTCGAGCACGTGGCGCGGCCGGGCGCCGAGGAGTACCTCGACAACGAGAAGTACGAGCTGCGGCCCCGGGACTGGGACGCCGCGCTGGCGCAGGGCCGGTCGCTGGCGCCGTTCATCACCACGCTGAACCGGGTACGCCGGGACAACCCCGCCCTGCACCGGCTGCGCAACCTGCGGTTCCACGACATCGACAACCCGGCGCTGCTGTGCTGGTCGAAGCACGACCCGGAGACCGGCAACACGGTGATCGTGGTCTGCTCGTTCGACTCCCGCGAGGTGCAGTGGGGCAACACCACGCTCGACATGCCGGCGCTCGGCCTGGACTGGCACGAGCGGTTCACCGTGCGCGACGAGCTGACCGGCGCCGAGTACGACTGGGGACAGCGCAACGTGGTGCGCCTCGACCCGTACCTGCAACCGGCGCACGTGCTCACCGTGCGCCGCCCGGCCGCACCCGAGCCGACGCAGCCGGCCGCGCCGGCCGCCGCCGAGCCGGAGCAGCCGGCCGCGCCCGACCTCACAGTGGAAGACGTACCCGCCGACCTCTCCGGCGGCACCGCCCCGACCGCACCGGCCGACAAGGACGACGCCCGATGGACCAGCTGATCACCGGCGAGGTACACGACCCGCACGCCGTGCTCGGCGCACATCCGGCCGACGGGAGCACCACGATCCGGACGCTGCGCCGGGGCGCGGGCGAGGTGACGGTGCTCGCCGGCGGCGAACGGCACCCGATGAAGCGGGTCCACGACGCCGGTGTCTTCGAGGCGGTGCTCCCCGGCGAGGTGCTCGACTACCGGGTCGAGGTGGACGGCACCACGCACGACGACCCGTACCGTTATCCGCCCACGCTCGGCGACCTCGACCTGCACCTGATCGGCGAGGGCCGGCACGAGCGGCTCTGGGCGGCGCTCGGCGCCCGTGTGTTCGACGAGGGCGTCGCGTTCACCGTCTGGGCGCCGAACGCCCGCGCGGTGCGGCTGATCGGCGACGTGACCGGCTGGGCGCCCGACGACGGGTGGCCGATGCGGTCGCTCGGGTCCAGCGGCGTGTGGGAGATCTTCGTGCCCGGCATGCCGGTGGGCAGCCGCTACAAGTACCGCATCCTCGGCGCCGACGGCCGGTGGCGGGACAAGGCCGACCCGATGGCCGCGCGCACCGAGGTGCCGCCGGCCACCGCGTCGGTGGTGCACGAGTCACGGTACGAGTGGGGCGACGCGGACTGGCTCGCGCGCCGGTCCCGGCAGGCGCCGCACCAGGAGCCGATGAGCGTGTACGAGGTGCACCTGGGCTCCTGGCGCCCCGGCCTCGGCTACCGGGAACTGGCCGATCAGCTCACCGCGTACGTGCTGGAGATGGGCTTCACCCACGTGGAGTTCCTGCCGGTGATGGAGCACCCGTTCGGCGGCTCGTGGGGCTACCAGGTCACCGGCTACTACGCGCCGACCGCCCGCTTCGGCGACCCGGACGACTTCCGCCACCTCGTCGACCGGCTGCACGCCGCCGGCATCGGCGTGCTCCTGGACTGGGTGCCGGCGCACTTCCCGAAGGACGAGTGGGCGCTCGCCCGCTTCGACGGCACCCCGCTGTACGAGCACCCTGACCCGCGTCGCGGCGAGCACCCCGACTGGGGCACGTACGTCTTCGACTTCGGCCGCAACGAGGTCCGCAACTTCCTCGTCGCCAACGCGCTCTACTGGCTGGACGAGTTCCACATCGACGGGCTGCGCGTGGACGCGGTGGCCTCGATGCTCTACCTGGACTACTCCCGCTCCGACGGGCAGTGGGCGCCGAACGTGCACGGCGGCCGGGAGAACCTGGAGGCCATCGCGTTCCTCCAGGAGGTGAACGCCACCGTCTACCGGCACCACCCGGGCGTACTGATGATCGCCGAGGAGTCCACGGCGTGGCCCGGCGTCACGAAGCCGACCTCGGAGGGCGGGCTCGGGTTCGGGTTCAAGTGGAACATGGGCTGGATGCACGACACCCTGCTCTACACCTCGAAGGACCCGATCTACCGCCAGCACCACCACCATCAGCTCACGTTCTCGCTGGCGTACGCGTGGAGCGAGAACTACGTGCTGCCGATCAGCCACGACGAGGTGGTGCACGGCAAGGGGTCACTGGCCGGCAAGATGCCCGGCGACACCTGGCAGCGGCTGGCCACCGTGCGGGCGCTGCTGGCGTACATGTGGGCGCACCCGGGCAAGCAACTGCTGTTCATGGGCTGCGAGCTGGCCGACGACAGGGAGTGGAGCGAGGAGCGGGGCCTCGACTGGTACCTCACCCACGATCCGGCCCGCGCCGGCGTGCAGCGGCTGGTCGCCGACCTGAACCGGGTCTACCGGGCCAGCCCGGCGCTCTGGGCGCAGGACACCGACCCGGCCGGCTTCCGCTGGATCGCCGGGGACGACGTCGCCAACAACGCGGTGTCGTTCATCCGGATCGCCCCGGACGGGCAGACGCTGGTGTGCGTGGCGAACTTCTCCGCAACCCCGCTGGAGGACTACCGGATCGGCCTGCCGGCAGCAGGTACGTGGACCGAGGCGCTGAACACCGACGCCCACCACTACGGCGGTTCCGGCGTGGGCAACCTGGGCGAGGTGCACGCCGAGAACGTGCCGTGGCACGGCCTGCCCGCGTCGGTGGCGCTGCGCGTGCCGCCACTGGGCGTCCTCTGGCTCCGCCCGGCCTGACGGCGGCGCCCGGTGGTCAGCCGACCCGATCGGCGACCGGTCCGCACCGCACCCTGCTCCCGGTCGGCAGATCACCCTCGCCGGTACTACCAGGGCCGGCGGGAGGTTCTCGGTTTGAGCGTTATGACCCAGAGGCATATTTATGCCTCTGAGTCATAACCGTCGCGGGAAGTAGTTTCCTGGGGCGTGACTACGCACCGTGTTGAGCGACCGCCCGTCGCCGCGGGCGCGACCGCAGGAGTCAGACCAGGTCGGCTTCTCGGAGGAGCTTCCAGAGGCCGGCGCCGTCGGGGGCGCTGAGCCACTTCTGGCCGATCGGGCCCGATGACGACCGGCCGGCCGGCGCGGGCAGGCTGCCTGCCAGCACCGACTGGGTCGGGGACAGCCGCCGGATCGCCACCCCGGCCACGTTGTCCGGGTGCGCGGCGGCGAACTCGCGGTAGATCTCCGGGTCGTGCTGCCCGTCGTCGCCGATCAGCAGCCATCGCACCTCGGGGAACTCCCGGGAGAGCCGGGCCAGCGTGGCCCGCTTGTGTTCCCGGCCGCTGCGGAACCACCTGTCGGCGGTCGGCCCCCAGTCGGTGAGCAGCAGCGGCCCGGCCGGGTAGAGGTGGCGGGACAGGAACCGGGTGAGTGTCGGCGCGACGTTCCAGGCGCCGGTGGACAGGTAGAAGACCGGCGCGCCCGGGTGGGCGGTGGCCAGCCGCTCGTACAGCACGGCCATGCCGGGCACGGCGGTGCGGGCGTGCTCGTCCAGCACGAACGTGTTCCACGCGGCGAGCAGCGGCCGGGGCAGCGCGGTCACCATGACGGTGTCGTCGATGTCGGAGAGGATGCCGAAGCGCACCGCCGGGTCGAGGACGCGGACCAGCGCCTCCACCGGCTCGGCATCGGCGACGCTGAGGCGTACGCAGCCCCAGCCGGGGGCGAAGTCGGCCTCGATCACGGTGTCGACGAAGCCGCTGCGGTCGGCGGTCACCTCCTGGCGCACGCCGTCGGCCTCGATCGTCACCTTCACGTGCTTGGCGGGCAGCGTGGCGAAGCTGCGCCAGCCCCGCACCTTGTCCAGCCGGCCCCGGCGCCGGGTGTCCGGACGCCCGAGCAGCACGCGGCAGAGCACGCGCGCCCAGCCGGGGGCGCCGTAGCCCGCGTACGCGATGATGTTGGGCTGCCACCCGGTGCGCCGCAACCGGCGCTCCACCAGGCCGTGCACGGCGTCCTCGAAGCGCGCGGCGCGGTGCAGTTGCGGAACGGCAAGCTGGTCCGGTGGTGTGGGCGGCACACGGCAACAGTGCCACAACCGGACCGGCCGGGCCACGCGAGTGATCCACGCCGATCCGACCCGGCGGCGGGCGCCGCCGTGACAGACTGCGGTCGGGACGACGACGGGGGCGTTTGTCGTGTCGACGACGAAGCGGGACCGGGTACTGCCACGTCCGGACGCGCCGGCGCTGGTGGCGCTGCTGCTCGGCGCCGCGGCTGTCGGCTACCGGCTGGTGCTGACACTGCTCACAGTGCCCGCGTCGAACAGCGACGAGGCCACGTTCGGCCTGGCCGCGCTGCACATCGCCGGCGGTGGTGAGCGGCCGGTCTTCCTCTACGGCCAGCGCTACATGGGCGTGCTGGAGTCGTACCTGGCCGCGCCGCTGGTCGGCTGGGCCGGGCCGAGCTGGCCGCTGCTGCGGCTGCCGCTGCTCGCGCTCTTCGCGGTCTTCCTGTGGCTGGCGTACCGGCTGACCCGCCGCCTGTTCTCCCCCTGGCTCGCGGTGGTCGTGGTGGGCCTGCTCGCGCTCGGCTCGGAACGGGTGGTCCGCGACCAGCTCACCGCCGTCGGCGGCCGTCCGGAGGTGAAGCCGGCGGTGCTGGCGATGCTGCTGCTCGCGGTGGCCCTGGGCGACCGGCGGGTCCGGCACCACTGGCTGGCCACCGGCGCGTTCGGGCTGCTCGCCGGGCTGGCGCTGTGGTCGGACTGGCTGATCGCGCCGTACCTGCTGGTAGCCGCCGTGGTGCTCGCGGTGGCAGTGCCCCGGGACCTGATCGGCTGGCCGGGCGTGCTGCTGGTCGTGGGCTTCCTGGCCGGGATCGCCCCGATGGTCAAGGACAACCTCGTCGCGCCACCCGGGCAGGACTCGCTGTCGGTGTTCCGCGAGATCAGCACCAAGGAGGGGGTCGCGCCTTCGCTCGCCGAGCGGCTGCGCGGCGGGCTGCTGGAGGGGGTGCCGCTGGCGTCGGGCATGTGCCCGATGGACGGCTGCGCGCGCTGGGCGCAGTGGTTCGGCGTGCTCTATCCGGTGCTGCTGGTGGCCGCCGCCGCGCTCGGCGTGGTCGCGTACCGCCGGGCCGCCGACCACGCCGCGCGGGTCCGGGCCGTGGCGATCCTCGCGCTGGTCGTGGGCGCGGCGCTGACACTTCTGGCGTACGTGCGCAGCCCGCTCGCCGCGACCGACCCGCTCGGCAACGCCCGCTACCTGTCGGTGCTCCAGATCTCGCTGCCGGCCGTGCTGTGGCCGCTCTGGCTGGCCGCCGCGCACGCGGTGCGGGGCACCGCCGGACGGGCGGCCCGGCTGGGCGGCGCCACGGCGGCGGTGGTGCTGGCCGCGCTGACCGCCGCCACTGTCGCCGGGACCGTGGCGTTCCTGCCCGGCGTGCCGGGCGTACGGGACGAGGAGCGCACCGCCCGCCGCCTGGCCGACACGGTGCGGCAGGCCGGTCTGCACGAGGTGTACGGGGACTACTGGACCTGCAACCGGCTGATCTTCAACACCGGGGAGACCGTCGCCTGCGGTGTGCTCGACGGCGCGCTCACGCCCGGGCAGAACCGCTATCCGGCGTACTGGCAGCGGGTGGCGCGCGCGGACCGGCCCGGGTACGTGCTGGCCGTCGACTCCCCCGCCGAACGCACCCTGCGACGGCTGCTGGGCGACCGTGCCGACGCGGCGGTGGTGGCCGAGGTGGGCGGCAGTCGCGTGTACCACCCCGACCGTGCCGTGCGACCGTGGCGCTGACCCCGGCCCGTACGCTGTGCCGGTGCTCATCCTGCTGCCCCCGTCGGAGGGGAAGGCCGAGGCCGGCACCGGCCGCCGGCTGGACCTGTCCCGGCTGTCCCTGACCGAGCTGAACCCGGCCCGGGAGGCGGTCCTGACCGCGCTCGTCGACCTGTGCTCCGGGCCGGACGAGACGGCGGCCCGGACCGCGCTGGGCCTCACCGAGGGGCAGCGCGGCGAGCTGCGGCGCAACGCCCGGCTGCGCGAGGCGGCCACCGCACCGGCCGGTCGGCTCTACACCGGGGTGCTCTACGAGGCGCTCGGCCTGGACACGCTGCCGCCCGACGCGCAGCGGGCGGCCCGCCGCCAGGTGCTGATCAGCTCCGGCCTGTGGGGCGCGGTACGCCTCGCCGACCGGATCCCGCCGTACCGCTGCCCGATCGGGGCGCGGCTGCCGGGGCTCGGGGCGCTGTCGGCGTACTGGCGGGAGGCGCTCGGCCCGGTGTTGGAGCCCGCCGCCGGACGCGGTCCGGTGCTGGACCTGCGGTCCGGCGCGTACGCAGCCACCTGGACGCCGCGCGGCGTGCTCGCCGAACGCACGGTGACGGTACGGGTACTGCACGAACGGACCGTGGACGGCACGCCGGCCCGGTCGGTGGTGAGCCACTTCAACAAGGCCACGAAGGGCCGGCTGGTGCGGGATCTGCTGCTCGCCGACGCCCGGCCGCGTACCGCCGACGCGCTGGTGGGGGCGCTGCGGGAGCTGAAGTACACGGTCGAGGAGGCGCCCCGGGCGGCTGGGCGGCCCCGGCAGGTCGACCTGGTGGTCACCGAACTCTGAGCCGCGGGCTTCCCGCAAATTTTGCTCAAGGCTGGGGCGCATCGGTTCCCGGTCCGGCGCTCGGCAGCGACGGTAGAGGTACCCCGACTCTGACCGAGGAGCCGCGCCGATGCTCACCACGCTGCTCGACCGCCCGCGCCCGTCGCCGCCGCCGCTGGACTGGCTGACCCTGACCGACGCCTTCGAGGTCGCCTGCATGGTGCGTTGCACGCCGCCACCGGCCGCCGACGTCCGCCGTCTCGACTCCGGACCGCACCGGGGCGGGATCGCCGAGTTCAACCGCGAGGACGCGGCGCAGCGGATGCGGCAGCTGCTGGGCCGCCTCGACGTGCCGGTGGAGCACGAGCTGACCACCGGTGGCCTGCGCCGCCGCTACGAACTGCACCGGCTGTCGGTGCCGCCGCAGCGCCGGGCGGCGTACGCGAATCTGCTGACCGCGGGCTGGCGGCAGGGCCGCCGGGAGCTGCTCGGCGGACCGTTCCCGGGCGCCTCGGCGGCACGCCGGCTGTGGCGGCCCCGGCT
>NZ_JBXUOV010000094.1:0-22261 GCF_057196585.1 Micromonospora sp. ATLC20 | reverse complement strand
GAACGGCGGTCGGCACCTGCGCCCGCGCGACCGGCGCGGCGGGCGAGGCGGGTACGCCGGAGATCGGGTGCCCGGCGCGGGCCGCCTGGGAGAGCGCGAGCTTGGCCTGCCGGGCGATGCTCGCCAGCGCGGCGGCGCTCGGCCAGCGGGCGGCCGGGTCCTTCGCCATGGCCCGCTCCACGATCGCCCGGACCTGCGGCGGGATGTCCGGCGGAAGCGCCCGCGGGGCGTCCCGCACGTGCTTCATGGCGATTTCGAGGGGGTTGTCCCCTTCGAACGGGCGGCGGCCGGCCAGGCACTGGTACGCGACCACGCCCAGCGCGTAGACGTCCGAGGCGGGCGTGGCGACAGCGCCGGTGGCCTGCTCCGGCGAGATGTACGAGGCGGTGCCGAGCACCGAGCCGGCGGCGGTGAGCTGGCCGACCAGGTCCGAGCGGGCGATGCCGAAGTCGGTGAGCACGAGCGTGCCGTTCGGCCGGACCAGCAGGTTGCCGGGCTTCACGTCGCGGTGCACGATGCCCTTCTCGTGCGCCGCGTGCAACGCGTCGGCGGCCTGCGCCAGCAGCGCCATCGTGCGGGCCGGGGTGAGCCGGCCGACGCGACTGAGCGTGGCGGAGAGCGCGTCGCCCTCGACGTACTCCATCACCAGGAACGCGATGTGCTGGTCGCTGCCGAAGTCGTAGACGTCGACCACGCCGGGGTGGTTGATGGTGGCCATGGTCCGGGCCTCGCCGCGGAACCGCTCGGCGAAGCCCGGTTCGTCCAGCAGCGCCGGGAGCAGGCTCTTCACCGCGACGGTACGGCCCAGCACCTGGTCGGTGCCGCGCCACACGTCGCCCATGCCACCGCTGGCGATCCGCTCGTCGAGGCGGTAGCGGTTGCCGAGCTTGACTCCCGGACCGAGCACGTCAGCGCCTCCCGGAGTCGGCGATCGCCGCCGCCATGATCCGGCCGGCGATACGGGCCGCCTCGGCGCTGCCGCCGCTGCCCGCCTGCTCCAGCTCGACGCAGACCGCGGAGAGCGGCGTGCCGTCCTTGTCCAGCGCGAAGCCGATGAACCAGCCGTGGTCCGGGGTGTTCGGGCCGGACTGGGCGGTACCGGTCTTGCCGCCGACCACGAAGCCGTCGATGGCGGCCCGGCGGCCGGTGCCCTCCTTGACCACGTTCTGCATCATGTCGCGCAGGTCGGCGGCGACCTGGCCGCTGATCG
This sequence comes from Micromonospora sp. ATLC20, assembly GCF_057196585.1. Classification (NCBI taxonomy): domain Bacteria; kingdom Bacillati; phylum Actinomycetota; class Actinomycetes; order Micromonosporales; family Micromonosporaceae; genus Micromonospora; species Micromonospora sp. ATLC20. Next base: position 21,051 of record NZ_JBXUOV010000094.1, on the reverse strand, counting down.
GGCGGCGCAGCTCGCGCGGCTGGGCGGCGTCGTAGACGGTGGTGCGGTCCGGCCCGAGCAGCTGCTTGACCAGGTAGGGACGCATCTGCTTGCCGTCCTTGTTGGCCACCGCGGCGGCGATCATCGCGCCCTGCAACGGGGTCATCCGCACGTTGTTCTGGCCGATCGACGACTGCGCCAGCGCGGCCTGGTCGGTGCTGCCGTCCGGGTTCTGCATGTCGCCGGTGCGGCTGGCCGCCACCGGCAGGCCGCCCTCACCGAGCTGGCCGACGGTGAGGTCCTCCTGCTCGAAGCCGAACTGCTTCGCCTTCTCCTTGACCTTGTCCGCGCCCAGGCGTACGCCGAGCTGGGCGAAGCCGGTGTTGCAGGACTCGGTCACCGCCTCCCGCAGCGTGACCTGCGACTCGGGGCAGATCGACGGCGCGGCGTTGCGGATCGGCTGGCCCGCACCGGGCGCGGTGTAGCTGGAACCGGCCGGGATGCGGGTCTGCTGCCCGACGCCGTTCTCCAGTGCCGCCGCCGCCATGATGATCTTGAAGGTGGAGCCCGGCGGCAGCGTCTCGGACAGCGCCCGGTTCGCCAGCGGCCGGTCCTTGTCCTTCTCCAGCGTGTTGTACGCCCGGTCCGCCTCGGTGCTGTCGTGGCTGGCCAGCGGGTTCGGGTCGAAGCTCGGCATGGACACGAGCGCCTGCACCGCGCCGGTACGCGGGTCGATCGCGATGGCCGCGCCCTTCGTCGCGCCGACCTGGTTGTCGTTCAACTGCTTGAACGCCGTCTGCTGGGCCCCCTTGGAGAGCGTCAGCAGCACGTTGCCGCCACCGGTCTCGTCACCGGTGAACATGTCCTTGATCCGGCTGGCGATGAGCGCGTCGCTGGTGCCGGCCAGGAAGTCGTTCTCCACCCGCTCGATGCCGCTCGCGCTGCCGTTGACCGGCTTCCAGCCGAGCACGTGCGCGTACATCGCCCCACCCGGGTAGGTGCGCTGGTACTTCAGCTCACCACCGGTCTCCTTGCTGACCGCGTACGCGGTGCCGCCGACCTCGATGTTGCCGCGCTTGCGGTCGTACTCGGCGACCTGGACCCGGCCGTTGTAGTCGCTGTTGCGGTACTCGTCGGCCTTGTAGGCCTGGATCCAGTTCAGGTTCGCGAACAGCAGCCCGAACAGGACGATCACGACAACGCCGACGCGGCGCAGGGGGGCGTTCACGGCCGGATCACCTCCGTCGGGGCGCCGTGCAACTGCTCGGGCGGACCACCGGCCGGCCGGGCGGCCGGGCCACCGCCGCCGGTCACCGGGCGGCGGGCGCCGTCGGACACCCGCAGCAGCAGGGCGATCAGCAACCAGTTCGCCATCAGCGACGAGCCACCGGCGGACAGGAACGGGGTGGTCTGACCGGTCAGCGGGATGAGCTTGCTGATGCCGCCGACGATGACGAAGACCTGCAGGCCCAGCGTGAACGCCAGACCACCGGCGAGCAGCTTGCCGAACGAGTCCCGTACCGCCAGCGCGGCACGCAGGCCCCGCTCCACGATCAGCAGGTAGATCACCAGCAGCGCGGAGAGACCGAACAGGCCGATCTCCTCACCGATGCCGGCGAAGATGAAGTCGGTCTGCACCTCGGGCAGCAACGCCGGCTGACCGCCGCCCGGCCCGGCCCCGAACAGGCCGCCGGTGCCGAGCGTGAGCAGACCCTGCACCAGTTGGTAACCCCTGTCGTACGGCTCGGCGAACGGGTCCAGCCAGATCTGCGCCCGGTCGTAGAAGTTCGCGAACGGACCGCCCACGGTGCTGCCCAGCACGTACGCCAGGTAGGCGCCGCCGAAGAACAGGATCAGACCGATGAGCAGCCAGCTCACCCGCTCGGTGGCGATGTAGAGCGTCACCACGAACATGCCGAAGTAGAGCAGCGAGGTGCCCAGGTCCTTCTCGAAGATCAGGACCAGGAGGCTGACCAGCCACACCACGAGCACCGGGCCGAGGTCACGCCCGCGCGGGAAGTCGATGCCCAGCACGCGCCGGCTCGCGAGCGAGAGCACCTCGCGCTTGCGCACCAGGTAGTAGGCGAAGAACGTGAGCAGGGCCAGCTTGGCGAACTCACCGGGCTGGATGGAGAACCCGCCGAACTTGATCCACAGCTTGGCGCCGTTGATCTCGGAGAACCGGCTGGGCAGCACCGCCGGGATCATCACCAGCACGATGCCGGCCAGGCCCAGCGTGTACGCGTACCGGGACAGCGAACGGTGATCGCGCAGGATCGCCAGCAGAGCGGCGGCGAGCACCACCGCGGCGAGCGTCCAGGCGAGCTGCCGGCCGCCGGTACCGGCGAAGACCGCCAGGTCCTCCCGCTCGGCGGGCGTGGCCTTGGCCAGGTCGTATCGCCGCAGGAAGCCGACCCCGATGCCGTTGAGCAGCGCCACCGCGGGCAGCAGCGCCGGATCGGCGAACGGCGCCAGCCAGCGGATCACCAGGTGCAGGCCGAGGAAGACCAGCCCCAGCGCGGCGGCCGGGATCCAGAAGTCGGACGTGATCGTGTCCAGCGCCTTCGCCTCGACCATCGCCGCGTACGCCGCCACGAGCACCATGGCGAGCAGGAGCAGGGACAGCTCGGCGTTACGCCGGGACCGGGCCAGGCGTACGCCGGACTGCTCGCCCGTCGAAGCGGGCGAGGCGGCCGGTACGGCGGCTGCGGTCACGGATACGTCCTCGGGATCGAGCCGGCACTCACTCCGGCGACCGGCAACCCGCCGGGTCGGCCGGCGGAACGGTGTCGGAGGGTACGGCGTCGGGCGTGATGGTCGTCAGCGGCGTCGGCGCGCCGGGGCTCGGTGAGCCGGCCGGCGGAACGGACGGTGCGGGACTGCCGCTGGCCTGCGGGTTCAGCCCGCCCGCTGCCGGGCTCGGGCTGGTCGCACCGGGCGACGGGTCGGGCGGGCAGAGCGGCTTGAGGTTCGGGTTCGCCGGGTCGTCGCTGGTCAGCTCCGCCAGCCGGCGCTCCGCGTCCGGCTCGTTGCGGGCCTGGATGCCCTGCTTCACCCGCTCCTGGGCGGCGAGGGTGAGGTCGTCGAGCCGGGACTCGCTGCGCTCGTGCACGTTCGACAGGTCCAGTCCGGCGACCTGGCCGGGCACCCCGCGGAAGACGGCCAGCTGACCGTCGTCGGTGGCGCCGACGTAGAACTGCCGCTGGGTGTACGTCCACCCGCCGAACGCGCCACCGCCGACGATCACCGCGAGCGCCAGCACCATGGCGACGGTACGCAGCGGCCGGCGACGGCGCCGCTCCGGCTCGTCGTCGCGGTTGTCCGCCGGCTCCTCCGGCGCGGGCGGCCGGGGGGCGGACAGCGCCGAGGCGCGGGCCGCCGGGGTGGAGTCGTCGGCCGAGGTCGCCATGCCCCGGTCGCGGGCGGCGGCGCCGCCGACGATCGGGGACGCCTCGACGATGTCCTGGTCGGTGGCGTCGGCGATGATCACCGTGATGTTGTCCGGGCCGCCGCCGCGCAGCGCGAGCTGCACCAGGCGTTCCACGCACCGCTGCGGGTCGGGGTACTCCCGCATGGTGTCCGCGATGGTCTCCGCGCTGACCACGCCGGAGAGCCCGTCGGAGCAGATCAGGTAGCGGTCGCCGGGCAGCACCTGGCGGACGCTGTACTCCGGGTCGATGTCGCGGCCGTCGAGCGCCCGGGTGAGCAGCGAGCGCTGGGGGTGGCTGCTCGCCTCCTCCGCGCTGATCCGGCCCTCGTCGACGAGCATCTGGACGTACGTGTCGTCCTTGGTGATCTGCGCGAACTCACCGTTGCGCAGGAGATAGGCCCGGGAGTCACCGATGTGGACCATGCCGAGCTTGCTGCCGGAGAAGAGGGTCGCGGTGAGCGTCGTGCCCATCCCCTCCAGCTGCGGGTTGGCGTCCACGGTGTCGCGGAGCTGCTGGTTGGCGGTGCCCACGGCGGAGCGGAGCGCGTCGACCAGGGCGTCACCGGGGACGTCCTCGTCGAGCGGCGCCATGGCACCGATGACGATGTTGCTGGCGACGTCACCGGCGGCCATGCCGCCCATGCCGTCGGCCACGGCGAGCAGCCGCGGTCCGGCGTAGACGGAATCCTGGTTGCCGTCTCGGATCAGACCGCGGTCGCTGTGGGCCGCGTAGCGCAGGGTCAGAGTCATGGCCGTAATTCGAGGGAAGTGCGGCCGATCCGGATCGGCACGCCGAGGGGGACGGGGGTTGGTCCGGTGACCTTAGCGCGATCGAGATAGGTGCCGTTAGTCGATCCGAGGTCCTCGACGTACCACTGCCCGTCGCGGGGCACCAGCCGGGCGTGTCGCGCCGAGGCGTAGTCGTCGGTGATCACCAGGGTCGAGTCCTCCGCCCGGCCGATGGTGATCTGGGCCTCTCCGAGCGTGATCCGGGTGCCGGCGAGCTGACCGGCGGTGACCACCAACTGGTGGGCGGCCCGGCCGCGCTTGGCCTTCGCCGGCTTCCCCGGCTGCCCGGTCGACGCGCCGATCCCCCGCGGCGCGGCCACCAGCTTGCCCGACCGGGCACCGGCGAAGAGGTCCCGGCGGATCACGCCGACCACCGTGAACACGAAGATCCACAGCAGGATGAGGAACCCGAACCGGGCGACGGTGATGACCAGTTCCGGCAACGCGGGTCAGCCGTCCACGCGGAAGGTCAGCGTCGTGGTGCCGAGCTGGATCATGTCGCCGGGGTTGAGGGCGACCGCCGAGACCCGCTGGCCGTTGACCATCGTGCCGTTGGTGGAGCCCAGGTCGGTCAGCACCACCTGGCCGCCGTCGAAGTCCAGCCGGGCGTGGCGCCGGGAGATGCCGACGTCGGGCAGGCGCAGGTTGGCCTGGTCGCCGCGGCCGATCACGGTCGAGCCCATCTGGAGCGGGTAGGTGCGGCCGTCGCCGGAGACCAGGCGGACGTTGCGGCCACCGCCGTGACCGGGCGGAGGGCCGTAGCCGCCACCCTGGTCGTACGCTGGGTACGCCGGGCCGGCGTCGTAGCCGCCGGGCGCGGAGACCGGGGCGACGTCGCCGCCGGTGTAGACCTCGGCGGTGACCCGGAACATGCCGGTGTCCAGGCCCTCACCGCGTTCGACCTCGACGATCACGTCGCCGTAGACCGTCCACGCCTGCTCGCCGATGAACTCGGCCTGCGACTGGGCCAGCTCCTGGGCCAGCGCGGCAGCGTACGGCGCCAGCCGACTGTGGTCGTAGGGCGAGAGATCGATCACGTAGCGGTTGGGCACAAGGGTGCGCCCACCGGCCAGGATCGCCTTGTGCGCCTCGGCCTCCCGCTGCATGGCGTTGAGGATCTCCACGGGGTGGACCACCCCTTTGAAGACCTTGGCGAAGGCCCCCTCGACCAGGCCTTCCAGACGCTTCTCGAAGCGTTGCAGCACGCTCACCGGCTCCTCCTCGGGTCCCGAGGCAATGATGGTATCCGGACACCGCCTCCGCAGCTCACACGCCGCTCGGCCGGCTGCCGTCGGCCCGTTCGTGACCAGGCCCGCGAGCGTGCTAAAGTTTCGCCCGCCACGAGCGGTGATCGTTCGTGGCGTGGCCAGTGGACAGCGTAATATGTCCCGGCACCCGCCGCAGATGGCGGGCGCGGGATGCGATATGGTGTTCCGGGTCGTGCCACGGGGATGTGGCGGAATGGCAGACGCGCACGGTTCAGGTCCGTGTGTCCGAAAGGACGTGGGGGTTCAACTCCCCCCATCCCCACCAGAACAAGGGCTCCGCACACAGCGGGGCCCTTGCTTCGTATCGGGGCGTTCCGGACGTCACGCTATGCTCCGATGGTTTCCCTGCCTCCCACGGACCAGGAGTGGCGTGTGACTGTCGCGTTGGTGACCGGTTCCGGCGGTCTGATCGGCTCCGAGGCGGCCCGGCACTTCGCCGGACTCGGTCTCGACGTGGTCGGCATCGACAACGACATGCGGCGGTACTTCTTCGGTGAGGACGGCTCGACCGCCTGGAGCCTCGACCGGCTCGCCGCCGACCTCGGCTCCGCGTACACCCACCACGCCGTCGACATCCGCGACCGGGACGGGCTGGAGCAGGTCTTCAAGCGGTACGGCAGGGACATCGCCGTGGTGATCCACAGCGCCGCCCAGCCGAGCCACGACTGGGCCGCCAAGGAGCCGTTCACCGACTTCGACGTGAACGCCGGCGGCACGCTCAACGTGCTGGAGAACACCCGGCGGCACGCGATCGACGCGCCGTTCATCCACTGCTCCACCAACAAGGTGTACGGCGACCGGCCGAACTCGCTCCCGCTGATCGAGCTGGAGACCCGCTACGAGCTGCCCGAGGACCACCGCTGGTACGACGGCATCACCGAGGACATGTCGATCGACGAGTCGCTGCACTCGATCTTCGGCGCCTCGAAGGTCGCCTCCGACGTGATGGTCCAGGAGTACGGCCGCTACTTCGACATGAAGACCGCCTGCTTCCGGGGCGGCACGCTGACCGGCCCGGCGCACTCCGCCGCCGAACTGCACGGCTTCCTGGCGTACCTGATGCGCTGCGTGATGGAGGGCCGGACGTACAACCTCTTCGGCTACAAGGGGAAGATGGTCCGGGACGCGATCCACTCGCACGACGTGCTGACCGCGTTCGAGGCGTTCTTCCGTGAGCCGCGCTCGGCTCAGGTCTACAACCTCGGCGGCGGGCGGCACTCCAACACCTCGCACATCGAGGCGTTCCGGGTCGCCCAGGAGATCACCGGCCGCGAGGCCCGGATCAACTACGTCGAGCAGGCCCGCACCGGCGACCACCAGTGGTACGTCAGCAGCATGGCCCGCTTCGAGGAGCACTACCCGTCCTGGAAGATCACGTACGACGTGCCGATGATCCTGCGCGAGATCTACGAGGCCAACGTCGACAAGTGGGTGCCGAAGGCATGAGCGCCGGGACCAAGCGCAACGTGCTCGGCGTCGGGGTCGACGCCACCGACTACGCCCGGGCCACCGAGGCCGTGGTGGCGGCCGCGCACGAACGCCGCCCGCTGGCGCTGACCGCGCTCGCCGTGCACGGCGTGATGACCGGCGTGCTCGACCCGGCGCACAACGCCCGGCTCAACTCGTTCGACGTGGTCACCCCGGACGGGCAGCCGGTGCGCTGGGCCCTCAACCTGCTGCACGGCGCCGGGCTCACCGACCGCGTCTACGGCCCGGAGCTGACGCTGCGGGTGCTCGCCCGGTTCGCCGAGGAAGGGCTGCCGGTCTACCTCTACGGCTCCACCGAGGAGACGCTGTCCCGGCTCATCCCGGCGCTGGAGAGCAAGTTCCCCGCGCTGAAGATCGCCGGGGTCGAGCCGTCCAAGTTCCGTGCCGCCACCCCGGGCGAGGACGCCGAGATCGCCGACCGGATCCGGGCCAGTGGCGCCCGCCTCGTCCTGGTCGGGCTCGGCTGCCCGCGCCAGGAGGTCTTCGCGTACGCCATGCGCCCGCTGCTGGACATGCCGCTGATGGCTGTCGGCGCGGCCTTCGACTACCACGCCGGCCTGCTGCGCAACCCGCCACCGTGGATGCAGCGCGCCGGGCTGGAGTGGTTCTGGCGGCTCGGCCTGGAACCCAAGCGTCTGTGGCGCCGGTACGTCATCCTCAACCCGGCCTACCTGGCCCGGCTCGCCGCCCAGAAGACCGGCCTGTGGAAGGCCACCCCGCCGGCGCCGGCCACCGGGCGTCCCGCCACGTTCGACGTCTGAGCCGCCCCCACCCCTACGGGCCCGGGTACGGGGCGAACCGGGGTGCCGTCCCGGATTCGCCGAACGTCGAAACGGGCAAGGCTAGGGGGCATGGATGACCGTCTCGCCGTACTGCTTCCCGTCGCCGCCGTCTGGCTCGCCGCCGGACTGGTCGCGGAGGGCCTGCCCGGGCTCGACCGCGCCCGCGCGCTGCGCCGGCGTACCGGATGGTTGTCCGCCCTGGTGCTGGCCGGCCTCGCGCTCACCGCGGCGGTCCTCGCCGCGGGCCTGCAGAGCGCCGGCGACACCACTGTGGACCGGGCCGCCGCCGCACTCGGCCTCGCGGCCGTACCGGCAGCGGTGGTGGCGGTCTGCACGGTACGGCGGGTCCGGCGGCTGCGGTCCGGCGCGGGCGCGTTCGCGGCGGCACCGGGCACCCCCGCCCCGCACGGTCTGCGCGCGGCGGCGGCGCACCCGCTGATCGCGCTGCCGCTCCAGGCGACGGCGATCGCGGCGCTGGTGGCGGTGCTGCCGGCGGCCGGAGTCGACCTGTTCGCCGCGCCGGGCGTCGCCGGCCCGGCGATCACCGTCGGGGTGCTCGGTGTGTGCGCGATCGGAGTACGCCACGCGCTGCGGCACAACCGGCTCGCCGAGCGGGCGACGCCGGCCGCCGAGGCGGTGTCAGCGCGACCGGCTCGCGCCCTGCACGTATAGCAGTTCCAGGATCGCGCGGGTCGCCTCGAACCAGCGGTCCAGCCAGCCGGGCGGAGGCACGCTGCCCTTCGGAGGCAGCTCCATCAGCAGACCGCGCAGCAGCGGGTGGTCCACCAGGGACTCCTGCTGCTCGACCGGCCAGCCGCTCGGCGGGAAGGACGGCTCGGTCAGCGGGTTGGGGTCCAGCGACGGCAGGGACAGCGGCGCCGCGGCCTGCTCGGGGACGCCACCCTCGCGGGTGTCGTCGCCGTCACCGGAGACCACCTCGGTGAGGACGGTGTCCCGGCGGGCACCCCGGTACTTGCCACCGAACCGCTCGGGCTTGCCCGGGCCGCTGGTGAGGTTCTCTGAACCGATCGTCGTCATCCGTCTCGCCTGCCTTGTTCGGTTGCCGATCTGTGCGGTTCAACGAGGCGGATCCGAACTGGCGACGGGTGGCCGCCGCCGCGCGGGCACCCGGACGCGAATGGTCCCGCCCGGCGGCGCTGCCGGGCGGGACCACATCTCGGTGCCGGTCAGCTCCGGCCGAACACGCCGTTCCGGGCGCGGGCGACGAAGGCGTGCCAGTCACCCGGAGCGAAGACCAGGGCCGGGCCGGTCTTGTCCTTCGAGTCCCGCACTCCGACCGCCCCGGTCACGTACGCGACCTCGACGCAGTTGTCGCAGTTCGGCCCGCTCTTCGAGCTCTTGAACCACGTCGCCTGCGTCAGGTCCACGGGGAACTCCTTGGTCGCCATTTCCACAGTGGCTCCTCTGCCAGTTTCGCGATGTGTGCGACGGACTCCTCCGGGCGCATGGCCGCTGCTCGAATGTGATCGAAGATGAAGCTGTACTTCTGCAGTTCGTCACTCTTCTCCAGGAAGAGTCCACCCGTGGCGTTCTCCGCGTACACGACATCGGGATCACTCGGCTCGGGGAAGCTGAGGATCGTGAAGGTCCCGTCCATGCCGGCGTGCGCTCCCACCTCGAAGGGCAGGACCTGCACTGTCACGTTCGGCAGTTCGGCCACCTCCACCAACCGTTTGAGCTGACCACGCATCACCGCGTCGCCGCCAACCGGCCGGCTCAGCACCGCCTCATCGAGCACCACCCACAGATCGACCGGATCGTCCTGCGTCAACAACGACTGACGGCCCAGACGGACACGCACCCGCGTGTCGACCTGTTCGTCGGTGAAGTCCGGCCGGGCCGCCCGGATCATCGCGCTCGCGTACTCCTCGGTCTCCAGCAGGCCCGGCACCACCTGCTGCTCGTACGCGCGGATGGAGCTGGCCGCCGCCTCCAGGCCGACGTACGCGCCGACGAGCACCGTGCTGTACGGATGCCACCAGCCCTTCTGCCGGGCCTCCCGGGCGATCTGCACCAGCTCGTCGCTCTCCGCGCCGACGACGCCGTAGATGCGGAGCATGTCGCGGACGTCGCGCGGGGTCGCCGTGGTGTGGCCGGTCTCGATCCGGGAGATCTTCGACGCGGAGCACTCCAGCTGCTCGGCGACGACTTCGATGGTGATGCCCGCCGCCTCCCGCTGCCGGCGGAGTTCCGCACCCAGCCGGCGCCGCCGGATGGTGGGGCTGCGCCTTTCCGTCACGGAGTCTCCTCGGCTCGCGACTGCGGGGCTCGCAGGACCGGCTCACTCCTCGCGCTCACGGCATCCCCTCAGTTCGCGACTGCGGGGCTCGCAGGACCGGCTCACTCCTCGCGCTCACGGTGCCGTCCATCGGATTGCGGGACCACGCTTCACAGTCACCCGGCTACCTCCGGTCGGTCGCGCCCCGGTGCGGCTCCCACCGCGGGCGCGACCGGCGAGCGGCGGGTGTCGTTCGCGGCAGGGGTGGTGCCGGTCGTCGACCGGCCGCGACGGGCGAAACCGGCGTCCAGTGTGCCGCTCCGATACCTGACGCTTCAAGTTTCGCCGTTTGCGTGTCCGACTCACCTATCGGCAAAACTCGACGTGCAACTTGCATGTCGCACGCCCCTGATGCAGTCTGTCCGTATGGCACGGGTTACTCACCGTCTTCGCTTGATCTCCGGGCGTGGTGACACCACGGTCCGTGGGACGGCCGGAGGGGAGCCGTCCCGCGCCGTGCGACCTGCCCCGGAATGAAGACCCCGTCGCTGCACGCCAGCTTGGCTGCGGCGGCGGGAGCGGTAACCGGGAGCAGCCGGGTGATGGTCGGGTGGCGGTCCGCCACCGCGGGTACGGCCCGACCAGCACCGACCCACCGACCGCCGGTCCACGAGGCAGACCCCCCGTCACCGGACCGCACCAGACCCCCGTTCAGCCTCGCCGGTCCCGCCGGCCGACCTTCCCAGGAGCCCATGTGCTTCCCCGCTCCGGTGACGTACTGCACGTGACGCGCGCGGCGAGTGTCCAGTTCCTCCGACCGATCATGTTCCGGGTGATCCGGGTGCTCGACTGGCCGACCTACGACGGTTGGCTCTGGCTCGACGGCTACGAGTTGAACGCGGCGGGGGACGCGGTCAACCGGAGGTCGATCTTCGTACTCCAGGAGGGGTTGCGGCAGCTCCAGGCCGCGCCGGCTCCGCGTCAGCACACCGTGCGGACGGCCCGCCGCCCGGTGGTCCGGACCCCGGTCCGGGTCGGCTGACCTGACGATTCCCGGCCGGGAGGGCGTGCCGTCGCCATAGAATCGGTACGCCCACCCCGGCACGTTCCACCCCGCGCGCCATGGACCCTGAACCTGGGATGGTCATGGTCAACTTGCCCGCCGCGCGCCGGCACCACCGGTCCCGTATCGGCTATGCCCTCGGGCTCTTCCTCTTCCTCGTCACCGCGACCGCCCTCGCGCTCGCGGTCCGTCATCCCGCCTTCTCCGCCACCCAGCAGCTCGCCGAGCCCGTACCGGCTCCGGAGATCACGGTGGCCGGCGAGGACGGCCGGACGGACTCCGACGCGGCCACGACCGATACGGCCGATTCCGATGCGGCCCACTCGGATGCCGCCGACTCCGATGCGATCGACGACGAGGACGGCGAGGCCGCCGACCCGCAGGAGGGGGACGACGACCGGGCCTCGGGTACCGGGGGCGGGGAGGGTGCGCTCGCCGAACGGCCCACCGGCGCGACCGACGACCTCAGCCGGTCGCTGTTCTACTCCGGGCTGCTCGGGCTCGCCATCTCACTGGCCGGGCTGGGTCTGGTCGGCACCCGCAGACGCCAGTGGTGAGTCAGGCGTGGCGGTGGCGGGCCAGAGCCTCGCGGTGATCGTCAAGGCGTCTCGTGATCGTCAGGGCGTCGTGGTCGTCGCCGGGGCGGAGCCCGGGGTGCTCGGGCCGCTCGTCGGTGGCGCGGGTACCGCCACCACGATCGTGACCCGGTCGTCCTCGCCCACCGGGTAACCGGCCTCGGGATCGGTGGAGATCACCGTACCGGCCGGGCGGTCCGACGCCCGTCGCTGCACCCGGTAGTCCAGGTCGAGCCGGTCGAGCGCCGCCCGGGCCGCGGCCTCCGGCAGCCCCACCAGCGGCGGCATCGGCACCTCGACCGGGGCGGTCGTGGCCGGCGGCGTACTCGGCGGTGAACTGCTCGGCGCGGCACTGGTCGGGGCGGCGCTCGTCTGCGCCGAGATGCTCGGTACCGGCGGGCCCGGATCGGAGTTCCGGTCGGCGGCACGCAACGCCAGCCACACCCCCACCCCGATCAACCCGAGCAGGAGCAGCGCCAGGACGCCCAGCAGGATCGGCATCCACCAGCGGCGCCCGGCCTGCTCGTCGCCGTAGTACTCGCCGCCGGGCTCGGGGTAGCCGGCCGGACGCGGTGGAGGTACGCCGGCACGCCCGGACCAGGCACCCACCGGTTCCTGCGGGGCGGTCGCGTCGAGCGGACGGCGCGGCCCACCCGGCCCTTCCGGGCCTGCCTGTCCTGCCGGGCCGCCGGGCAACGGACGGGTGGCGTCGCCCGCGTTCCGCGGCATCGCGCGGGTCGCCTCCACGTCTTCCTCGCCCGGGTTCCTCGGCATCGCCCGGGTCGCGTCCGCGTCCGCACCGGCCGCGTTGCGGGGCAGCGCCCGGGTCGCGTCGGCGTCCTCCCCGGCGGCGTTCCTCGGCATCGCCTGCGTGGCGTCCGCGTCCGGCTCGGGGGGCAGCGCCCGGGTGGCGTCCGCGTCACCGGCGGGTGGTTCCTGACGGTCGTCGCTCATGGCACGTCCTTTCCCCACCGGGACGGGGCGCACGGCCCTCGATCGTCCACCGTAGCGGGCCACGGCGACACCGGCCGGGATCAGCGCGCCGCGCCGGTCAGAGAGTCGGCGACGGGGAGACCGTCGGCGGCGTGGACGCCCGGTCGCCGCAGGTGAGGGTCACCTGGTCGTTCCACCGGGCGGTACTGCCGGCCACCGGCACCTGTGCCGTGACCGGACCCTGGCGGCCGGTGGCGTACCGGGGATAGAGGCCCGCCTCCACCAGATCGTCTGCCGCGTCGGAGCAGGACAGCGTGCCCACGTCCGGCACGCTCACGGCCGGCGCCGGCCCGGAGACCCACACGGTGACAGTGGTACCGCGCTTCACCGGAGTGCCGGGGCCCGGTGAGGCGCGCTCCACGGTGCGTCCGCTGCCCGTACCGAAGACCAGCCGCCAACCGAGGCGGCGCTCGCGCAGGTCCCGGCGGGCCTGCTCGAAGTCGACGCCCACCACCTCGGGCACGGTGAGCCCGGCCGGGGCGCTGGTGCGCGTACCGGATGGTGGGGCGGCGGTGGTCGGCGGTGCCGTGGTCGCGGAGGCCGATGTGGACGCGGCGGCGGGCGGAGCGGAGTCGCCGGGCGCGGCCGAACGCTCCGGCTCACCGGCAAGGATCCACCCGACGCTGGCGCCGATCACGGCCAGCAGGACCACTGCCACACCACCACCGAGGAGCAGCCTGCCCCGCCCCGGCCCGGTGCCGTCGCCCGCCGGTTGCCGCTCGTCCGTCATGCTCCCCGCCCCGATCATCGACGACCGTATCCGTTGCTCACAGACGGTCACGGCCAGTCGTTACGACTCGCCGCGCCGACCACGGGACGTTACGCTCCCCGGCATGGTCAGACGGGGCTGGGGAGGATCGACAGCCGCCGCGCTCGGCGTCGCCGCCGGCGCGGGCGCCGCGCAGCTCGGTTTCGGGTACGGGCTGGGCATCATCAACTGGGTGCCGGACGGCGCGGTACGGGCCGAGGCGGCCTGGGTGGCGAGCCTCGCCTGGGCGACCTGGATCGCGGCGACATCGGTCATCGTCGGTGCGGTCTGCGCCCAGCGCCTGCGTGGTGGCGCCGACGAGTCGCCGGGCACGCTGCCCCGGCTCGGCCTGGCGCTCGCCGCGGGTGTCGGCGCTATCGTCACCGTCCTGCTGGTGGCGGTACCCGCGCGGGCGGCCCGGGTGCCGGACGTCTCCTCGCCGCAGGCCGTCGCCGCCGCGTACGCGGGCGCGGGGCTGGTGCTCGGCGTACTGCTCGCCGTCTGGGCGCTGCACACCCGTGCCGCCGCCACCAACCTGATCGCCACCACCGGCTGGCTCTGGCTGCTCGCTGTGGTGTCGGTGGTCGACGGGGTGATCGCCGGCCGTGGCCTGACCACCGCCCAGCTCGGCATCTGGCAGATCAGCGCGGACCGTGGCGCGTTCTGGATCCGCGACTACTTCTACTGGCCCGGTGCGCTGCTGTCGGTGCTCTCCGCACTGGTGATCGGCCTGGTGGCGGCCCGTCGAGCCGCCCGCGCACCGGAGATCCGGGTCGGCGCGGCAGCCTCCGGCGCGGCCGGACCGCTGCTCGTCGCGCTGGCGTACCTGCTCGCCGTGCCGCGCCTGGCCGGGATCGCCGCGGAGCAGTTGTCGGCCCACCTGATCGCCCCGTACGCGGTCATCGCCGGCGTCGGCGGCTCGATGGTGATGGCCGCGCTGGCCCAGCGTGCCGAGCGCCGGAGCGCCGAGCGGGTGACACTGCCCCGGCAGCGCACCGGCGAGCCGGATGAGATCAGCGGGGATGCCTCGCCCGCCACCGCGGAGCCGGACGGGCCGGACGGGCCGTTGCCCGGCAGCTCGACGTCGGGCCGATCAGGCGCGGCGCCATCGAAGCGCGCGGGCACGTCGACGGCGAGCGTGTCGGACTCGGCCTTGTCGGACGCGTCGGCGTCGGGCCGGTCCACGTCGGGTCGATCCGCGTCGGCCCGGTCGGCCGCGGATCGGTCGGCGTCGGATCTCGCCGGCCGGGCCACCGGACTGGACGCGGAGCCGAACGTGTCGGCCGGTTCGCTCCGGGATGCGGCAGTGGACGACGAGCCGGGCGTGGCGTCCGGCCGGACGGAGACGGATCGGGGACGTGCCACCCGGTCCACCACCGGCCGCCGGGGTAGGGCCGTGCCGCCGCAGCGGCAACCCGAGTCACCCGCGCAGGCCGGCCCGCGCGACAAGGGTTCAACCACCGACGAGCCGAACCCGCGAAGCGCGACGGACGACTCCTCGTCCCCGACCGCCTCGCCGGGCCAGACCGGTTCGACGGACCAGGCCGACCCGCCGCCGCCCACCGAGACCACCCGCCGCCGGGGTCGCTGAGGCCCCACCCGCCCGGCCCGCACGTCACCTCGGCCGCTGAGCCACCCGCACGCCCGCATCGATCTTGGAGTTGTGGCACCTCAGAAAACTCCCATTCGGAAGATTCGAGGCGCCGCAACTCCAAGATCGACGAGGCGCGGATCGCAGGGGCGCCGGGGCGGCAGGGGGACTAGGGCGTGTCCTGTCGATCATGTAGTGGTTGATCGTTGACGATGTGCCGGTGGTGCGTCGTGGTGAGTTGACCGATGAGGCGTGGGCGGTGATCGCGCCGCTGCTACCGGAACCTGGTGGGGCGCGGGGGCGGTGGCGGGATCACCGTCAGGTCATCAACGGGATCCTGTGGAAGCTGCGTACGGGTGCGCCGTGGCGTGACCTGCCGGAGCGCTTCGGGCCGTGGAAGACCTGCCACGAACGGCTACGCCGCTGGACGGCCGATGGAACCTGGGATCGGATACTGGCCGCGGCGCAGGTGCATGACGACGGCACGCCGGTGCAGTGGACGATCAGCATCGACTCGTCGATCGTGCGGGCGCATCAGCATGCCGCTGGCGCCCGCAAAAAGGGGGCTCCCCGGCAAGTGCGGCGACGCCTGGTGCGCAAGATGGCGAGGCCATCGGCCGGTCCCGCGGCGGGTTGAGCACGAAGATCCACCTCGCGGTCGACGGACGCGGACGGCCGCTGTCGATCCTGCTCACCCCCGGCCAAGCCGGCGACAACCCGCAGCTGTTGGCGCTGCTGGACGCGATCCGCGTCAACGAGCCCGGGCCGGGGCGGCCCCGCAAGCGACCGGAGGTGCTGATCGCGGACAAGGGCTATGCACATGACTCGACCCGGCGAGCCCTGCGACAACGCGGGATCCGGCACGTCATCCCGGAACGCAGCGACCAGGTCGCTCGCCGGGCCGCCAAGGGCAGCCACGGCGGGCGACCACCGGCCTTCGACAAGGCGATCTACAAGAACCGCAACGTCGTGGAACGCTGCTTCAACCGGCTCAAGCAGTGACGTGACCTGGCAACGCGATACGCCAAACGCGCATCCCTCTACCGAGCCGGCCTCGTCCTGATCGCTGCCGTCATCTGGCTCCCATGATCGACAGGACACGCCCTAGTCGACCGGCCAGGTGTGGACGGGCTCGTTGCCGCGCTGGAGTTCGGCGTACCGCTGGACCATGTGGTGCAGCGCGGCCTCCCGGTCCAGCCCTCGGTTCCGCTCGGCCGTCCACACCGTCTCGGTCTGCCAGACCGCGCCGTTGCGGCCGGTACGGCAGCGGCCCTCGATCACGCCGAGCAGGCGGTCCCGTTCGGCCGGGGCGACGCCGAACCGGTCCAGCCCCTGCTCGGCCACCGGCAGCAGCGTGTCGAGCACGAGCGTGGTCACCGGCACGTCGCCGAGCCGGGGCCAGTGCAGGACCGCCTCGATGCCGCGCCGGGCGGCGGCGTGGAAGTTCTCCTCCGCCGAGCTGAACGTCAGCTGGCTCCAGATCGGACGGTCCGACTCGGCGAGGCCGCGGGCCAGCCCGAAGTAGAACGCCGCGTTTGCGAGCATGTCCACCACCGTCGGGCCGGCGGGCAGCACGCGGTTCTCCACCCGCAGGTGCGGGCGGTCGTTCATGATGTCGTAGACCGGCCGGTTCCAGCGGTAGACGGTGCCGTTGTGCAGCCGCAGCTCACCGAGTTTGGGCACACCACCGGCGTGCAGCACCTCGACCGGGTCCTCCTCCTCGCAGATGGGCAGCAGCGGGGGGAAGTAGCGGACGTTCTCCTCGAACAGGTCGAAGATCGAGGTGATCCAGCGCTCGCCGAACCACACGCGGGGGCGTACGCCCTGGGCCTTCAGCTCGTCCGGGCGGGTGTCGGTGGCCTGCTGGAACAGCGCGATCCGGGTCTCCGCCCAGAGCTGCCGGCCGTAGAGGAACGGCGAGTTGGCGCCGACGGCGACCTGCACACCGGCGATGGCCTGGGAGGCGTTCCAGTAGTCGGCGAAGCTGTCCGGCGCGACCTGGAGGTGGAACTGGAGGCTGGTGCAGGCGGCCTCCGGCGCGATCGAGTCGGTGTGCGTACGCAGCCGCTCGACGCCGTTGATGTCCAGCTCGATGTCCTCGCCGCGGGCGCCGACGATCTGGTCGTTGAGGACGCGGTACCGCTCGTTGGTGGAGAGGTTGTCGGCGACCAGGTGGCGTTCGGTGAGCGTGGGCAGGATGCCGACCATCATGATCGTCGCGTCGGACTTGGCGGCCCGCTCGTCGGCGCGGCTGAGGCTGCTGCGCAGGTCCTGCTCGTAGTCGGCGAAGCCGCTGCCCTCGATGAGCCGGGGCGAGGCGTTCAGTTCGAGGTTGAACTGCCCCAGCTCGGTCTGGAACAGCGGGTCGGCGATGTCGGCGAGGATCTGGTCGTTGCGCATGGCCGGTTCGGCGGCGGCGTCGATCAGGTTCAGCTCGATCTCCAGCCCGGTCATCGGGCGGTCGGCGTCGAAGCCGAAGTCGTCGAGCATCAGCGCGAACACGTCCAGGCACCGTCGGACCTTCTGCCGGTAGCGGACCCGATCCTCGCGGGAGAAGGCGCCCTGCTCGACGTCTGTGCCCATGTGTCCTCCCGGCGCTGGTGCGACGGAACCGTACCGTTCCGCAACGCATTGTGAACCATTCGCGTGGTGGGCGTAAGTGCGCCCGCCCCGCCGCCCGGCTGGACGGGCGGCAGGTCTGCACCTGTACCCCGTCGCGGCCGTCACCAGCGCGTCGGTACGGAGAACTTCGCGTGACGATTCGCACCGCCGGGGCGTACGCGAGAAGGGCCCGCACCGTCGGCGGACGGTGCGGACCCTTCGGGCCGGTGCCGGGCTCAGCCCTGGCGGATGGCCTCGCCCTCGATCTCGATCTTGACCTTGCGGCCGACCAGGACGCCGCCGGTCTCCAGCGCCACGTTCCAGGTCAGACCGAAGTCCTCCCGGTCGATCTCGGTGGAGGCGGAGAAGCCGAAGATGTCCTGGCCGAACGGGCTGCGGCCGACGCCCTCGAACTCCACCTCGAGCTCGACCTGACGGGTCACGCCCTTGATGGTCAGCTCGCCGACGAGCACGAACTCGTTGCCGTCGCGGGACTTCACCTCGGTGCTGCGGAACTCCAGCGTCGGGAACTGCTCCGCGTCGAGGAACTCGGGGCTGCGCAGGTGCGCGTCGCGGTCCGCCTGGGCGGTGTTGATGCTGGCCGCCTGGATGCTGGCGGTGACCGTGGACTGCATCGGGTCGTCGGTGACGGTGATGGTGGCGGTGGCGTCGGCGAACTCACCGCGTACCTTGCTGACCATCATGTGCCGCGCGACGAAGCCGACACGCTTGTGCGCGGCGTCCAGCACGTAGGTGCCGGGAGCGGGGATGGTGAGACCCTCCCAGTCGCGGGTAGTCGGCTCGGTGCTGCTGGTCATGATGCTCTCCTCCGGAGAAGAATGTTTAGGAGCCCAACGACTGACTGAGCAACTATAGTCACAGCAATATTCCCCGTGTCAAGTGTTGCTAGGATGGTGGCGTGGACCAGAACGTGTTCGACGACCCCCGGATCACTGCCGTCGGCCTGCTCGTCGAGGCGCACGCCGGGCTCGCCGCCCGGTTCGCCGCTCAGTTCGAGGAGCACGGCCTCTCCCCGGTCGAGTTCGAGGTGCTGACCCGACTCGCCCGCTCACCCAACAACCAGCTGCGGATGACCGACCTGGCCGCGCAGACCTCGCTCTCCACCAGCGGCGTGACCCGCGTGGTGGACCGGATGGAACGGGACGGGCTGATCTGCCGGCGCGCCTGCCCGTCCGACCGGCGCAGCTCCTTCGCGGTGGTCACCACTGCCGGACTCGGCCGCCTGGACGACGTCCTGCCCGGTCACCTGAAGATCATCGAGCAGTGGTTCACCAGCCAGCTCGACCCGGCACAGCTCGACGGGCTGCTGGACGGGCTGCGCCGGGTACGCGACGCGGTTCATCCGGGTGCCACCGCCGGCAGCACCGAACCGGCCGAGGACGCCGCCTGACCGGCCGTGCTCTGCCGTCGGCTACCCATCGGTCACCGGCAGAATGACCGGCAGAACCGCCCCAACGGCCGGACAAAGCGGTCCATATATTCATGAATCGGTCGTCCGACCTCGGTAGTCTTCCGGCAGCGGGGGGCACCGGGGGGTGCTGGCGCGAGCGTGGAGCGAGGGGCAGCACCAGGGGGCTACTTCGCTCGCGCCACCCCCGCGCCCTCCGCCTTCCCTGTGCCCGGCCGACAGGCTTGCGACCGCCGCGGCGTCGACGACGTTCATCGCCGCCGTCGGGCCGAAAGGGAGAACAGCAACTCCTCCTCCTGCGGCAGCAGGCTGACGCCTGTCACCCACCGCGCCGCGTCCAGCCGGCCCAGCACGGCCGGGTCGGCGGTGCTGACCGCCAGCCCCACCAGCGCCTCCACCAGATCCCGCCGGTCGGCGACACCCTCCGCCGCGTCGGCGGCCGCGGCGAACCACTCCGCCGCCACCTCCCGGTCTCCCCGGTGCAGCGCCACGTGCCCCTCGATCAACCCGCGCAACGCGTCCTCGGTGCGCACGTCCCCACCCGAGCCGGGAAGGTCGAGCATCTCCACAGCCGGTGGCCGGCGCCGGCCCGGCACCGCACCCGACGGCCACAGCTCGGCCACTGTGGCCAGCGCCTCGTCCGTGCGCCCGGCGTGGGCGAGCGCCAGCCCGACCGCGCCGATCGTCCGGCGCCGCCGTCCCGGATCGCCCAGCTCCGCGAGCGCGGCCGCCACCCGGCGCCCCTGCTCGGCCGCCTCGGCGTACCGGCCCTCAAGGCGGGTCAGCTCGGCCTGATCGGCCCGCGCCAGCACACGCAGACGCTGGTCACCGCACTGCGCCGCCAGGCGGTCGACGGTGGCCAGCCGCCGCCGGGCGCCGGCCAGCCGAGCTTCGCGTACGTCGTGCCAGGTCAGGTGCGCCTGGGCGACGGCCATCTCGCGTACCCGGTGGTGCCGGGTGGCCGCCGCGAGCGCGGCCTCGGCCTGCTCGCGGGCCTCGTCGTGCGCGCCGAGCCCGGGCAGGAGCGCGCAGAGCACGGACCGGGCGGACAGTTCGCCCGTCACGTCGCCTGCCTCGGTGAAGACGACCAGGGCGGCCCGCACGCCCGGAAGTTCCTCCGCGCCCGCGCCGTGCTCGGCGGCGAGCCGGGCCGCGCCGAGCATGGCCCAGGCGCGCAGCGTGGGCCGGGCACCGGCGGTACGCGGATCGGCCAGCAGTTCCCGCAGCCGGCGCCGGCCGGAGGCGTCCCGCCCGCGCAGCCGCCACCAGCGGGGCAGGGAGGCGGCGAGCAGGAGCGCCGTCTCGGGCGCGTGCTCGGCGGCGTACGCCAGCGCGGCGGTGATGTCGCTCGTCGCCTCGTCGAGCACGCGCACCGCGCCGGACATCCGCGGACCCACCAGCCCCGGCGCGGTGCGGTGGACCAGCCCGGCGACCACCGCGGCGTGCCGCATCCGGATACGGGCGGCCTCGCCGTCGGCGTCGGCCTGCTCCGCGGCGAAGTCACGGACCGCGTCGAGCAGGCGGAACCGGAACGGGCCGGTGCCCCGGACACTCAGCAGGCCCAGTTCGCGCAGCCGGTCCAGCATCGGCGCGGCGTCCCACCGCCGGCCGCCGTCGGCGAGCAGATCCTCGGCCAGCTCGACCGACCAGCGGTTACGGAACGCTGACAGCCGCCGCAGCGCCGCCCGGTCGGCGGGCGCGAGCAGGCGATAGCTGGTCGCCACCGCGTCGCGCAGCGTCACCGTACCGGCGGACGGGCCGGCGGGTTCCCAGCCGGGGCGTCCGCCGGTCAGGTCCAGGACACGGTCGCCGTAGCGGTCGAGCAGTTCGGTGACGTCGAGGATGCGTCCCCGTGCCGCCATCAGCTCGATGGCGAGCGGCAGTCCGCCGAGCCGGCGCACGAGCGCGGCGAGCGCCGGCAACTCGACCGGCGTCGGCGGTTCCGGGCGGACCTGGGCGAGCCGCGCGGCGAACAGCGCCGCCGCCGGCCAGCGGTCCAGGTCGGCCCGGTCGGCGGGTACGACGCCGGCGGGCGG
The DNA here is from genome assembly GCF_057196585.1 of Micromonospora sp. ATLC20. Taxonomy (NCBI): domain Bacteria; kingdom Bacillati; phylum Actinomycetota; class Actinomycetes; order Micromonosporales; family Micromonosporaceae; genus Micromonospora; species Micromonospora sp. ATLC20. Next base: position 40 of record NZ_JBXUOV010000094.1, on the reverse strand, counting down.
TACGTCGAGCGGCGCGACCGGCCGGACCAGTTCGCCGGGC
>NZ_JBXUOV010000093.1:0-22444 GCF_057196585.1 Micromonospora sp. ATLC20 | reverse complement strand
CGGCCGGGCAGCCGTACCCGCTGGGCCGGGCGCTGCTCGGGCTGGCCGAGGCGGCCGCGTCGGCGGGCGAGCGGGACGAGGTGGCCGGCGCGGTGCGGGAGACGGCCGAGCTGGCCGCCCGGCTGGGTGCCACCCCGCTGGGCGAGCAGGCGGCGACGCTTGCCCGCCGGGTCGGGCTGCGCGGCACCGGGCGACCCGGGCCGGACCTGCTGACCAGCCGGGAACAGGAGGTGCTGCGGCTGGTCGCCGAGGGGCACAGCAACAGCCGGATCGCCGAGCGCCTGTTCATCTCGCCGAAGACGGCGAGCGTGCACGTGTCCCGGATCATCGCCAAGCTCGACGTGACCAACCGGGTGGAGGCCGCCGCGCTGGCGCACCGCCTCGGTCTGCTCGACCGGCCGTCACCCGCCCCGGCCCAGCGCCGCGTCCGGTAGCGCGCCGGACAGCCTGCGTCAGCGGCGGGGCAGGTAGATCCGCCAGCCGGCCACCGCGACCACGTCGAGCGCGCCCGATTCGGCGCCGACGCGTTCGTCCAGCCGCGCGGCCAGCGGCGAGCCGGCCTGCGCCACCCACGCCGCGTCCGGGTCGGCGGCCACCTCCCGCCGGTACGCGGGCAGCCTGTCGAAACCGGGGGTCAGGTCGTCGTCGACCACGGCGCAGACCACGTTCTCGCCCGTGGCGTAGGTGAGCCGGTTGCACGTCCAGTAGCCGCCGCGGACGTTCCGCACGTCGAGCGCGCCGAGCGTGTCCACGAGCGACCGGTGCCGGTCGGCCTCGGCGTGTACGGCCGGCGCCGCCCGGATCACGTCCACTGTGGCCGCCACGCCGGTGCCGAGCACACCCGCCAGCACCGCCACCGCCGCGACTCCCGCCACCCGGACCGCCGGCCGGCGGGCGGCCTGCCACAGTGGCCAGAGCAGGGCCGGTACGGCGACCGCCAGGCACGACAGGTAACGGCTGCTCTCGATCGGCGTCTGCCCGGCCGCGTTGCTCACCGCGTACGCGCCGAGCACACCCGCCGCGCCGCCGAGCAGCGCCAGCCGCACCCCGGCCGACACCCGCTCCGCCGAACCCGGACCGCCGGAGGTACGGCGCAGGGTGAGCCACGCGGTGAGCGCGGCGAGCACCAGCAGCACCGGGAACGCGACGGCCCACCAGAGCTGCCAGGTGGCGCACCGGCCGGGGGAGCAGAAGCCCATCGCCAGCGGCGGCCCGAGGACCAGCGCGCCGTGCAGCCGGTCCGCCCAGTCGGCAGGTGAGCCCGTGCCACCGGCCGCCAGTACCGCGGCCACCGGGTTGCGGCCGTGCCGGATGCTGTCCACGAGCATCGGCGCCGCGCCCAGCAGCAGCGCACCGGTCAGCACCACCCCGGCCCGGCCGGCCAGCTCCCGCCACCGGCGGGCCACCAGCAGCGCGCCGAGCGTCAGCACGTACGGCAGGATCAGCGGGTCCACCCAGAGCAGCACCCCGGAGATCAGCCCCCAGGCCGCCCAGCGGGGCAGCCGCGCGCCCGCCCCGGTCACGCAGAGCCCGACCGTCAGCAGCGCAAGCGCGGCACCTGCCGGGTTCAGCTCCGGATAGCCGCCACCGGCGATGAGCTGGTTCTTCACCACCCGGTCCGCGCCGAGCGCCAGCACGGCGACCACCAGCAGGGCGTACCAGCGGTCACCGCCGAGACGCCGGGTCAGCCGCCAGGACAGCAGCAGGAACAACGCGTACAGCGCCAGCGTGGGCAGCCGCAGCACGAGCACCGACGGTCCGGCCAGCGCAACCAGCGGCGCGGCCAGGTACGCCTCCAGCGTGCCCATGTACGCCTGGCCGTAGAACCACACCGGGAAGCCGTCACCGCGGGCGATGTGCAGGGCGGCCAGCCCCATCGTCGCCTCGTCGCTGTTGGTGGGCGGTACGTCGGCGAACAGCAGCGCCAGCCGGTAGCCCACGCCGGCGGACCCGACGAGCAGGGCGAGCAGCGTCGGCAACGGCAGCCGCCGGGGCGTACGAGGGCGCACGGCTTCGCGTGGCTCCTCGCGTACCCCGGCGGTCATGCCTGTGATCATGGCATCCGGCGGGCGGCCGGCGGCGGGTGACGCGGTGGTCGGCCGGCCTCAGCCGGCGACGGTGACCTCCCGGCGGGCGTCGAGCGCCTGCTGGTAGAGGCGGCCCGCGCGGTACGACGAGCGGACCAGGGGACCGCTCATCACGCCCGCGAAGCCGATCTCCTCGGCCTCCTCGCGCAGCTCGACGAACTCCTCCGGCTTGACCCAGCGGGTCACCGGGTGGTGCCGGGGGGAGGGGCGCAGGTACTGCGTGATGGTGATCAGCTCGCAGCCCGCCTCGTGGAGGTCACGCAGCGCCTGGGACACCTCGGCACGCTCCTCGCCCATGCCGAGGATCAGGTTGCTCTTGGTGACCAGGCCGTCGGCCCGCGCCTGGCGGATCACGTCCAGCGAACGCTCGTAGCGGAACGCCGGGCGGATCCGCTTGAAGATGCGCGGCACGGTCTCCACGTTGTGGGCCAGCACCTCGGGCCGCGAGCCGAAGACCTCGGCGAGCTGCTCGGGCACCGCGTTGAAGTCGGGGATCAGCAGTTCGACACCGCAGCCGGACTGCAGCGCGTGGATCTGCCGGACCGTCTCGGCGTACAGCCAGGCCCCGCCGTCGGGCAGGTCGTCGCGGGCGACGCCGGTGATGGTCGCGTAGCGCAGGCCCATCGTGGCGACCGACTCGGCGACGCGCCGCGGCTCGTCGGCGTCGAACTCGGCCGGCTTGCCGGTGTCGATCTGGCAGAAGTCGCAGCGCCGGGTGCACTGGTCACCACCGATGAGGAAGGTGGCCTCCCGGTCCTCCCAGCACTCGTAGATGTTGGGGCAGCCGGCCTCCTGGCACACGGTGTGCAGCCCTTCGCGCGAGACGAGCCCGCGCAACTGGGTGTACTCCGGGCCCATCTTGGCCTTGACCTTGATCCACGGCGGCTTGCGCTCGATCGGCGTCTCGGCGTTGCGCGCCTCGATCCGCAGCATCCGCCGCCCCTCCGGGGCGACAGTCGCGGTGCGCGCTGGCTGCTCAGTCGTCGGCGCGGATTGCTCGATCGTCACAAAACCGAGCGTACGCCGGTCGGTGCCGGTCGATGAACGAGGGCGACGGCCGTCACGCCGGAATGGCTGTGACACCGGACACCAGGGGCGAAAAAACCCGGTCACAGCGTGGCGCGTGCGGTGCTAGCGTGCCGGGCAGAGCTGTGACGGAGCCGAGTAACGGACCGATCCGCCAGTCGAGAGAGCCGCCGGTTGCTGCGAGGCGGTCTGGCGCCGGTCCGCGAAGACCCTCCCGAGCTGCGGGAAGAACGGCGCGTCGCGCCCAGTAGAGCCCGCCCGGCCGGCCCCGGTGAAAAGGCGACGAACGAGGCTCCCGCCCAGGCGGGGGCGAAGGTGTGGTGGCACCGCGAGGTTTCCCGCTCGCCCACACCTCCCTGGGGATCGCGTTGCGATTGGTCAAGGAGGTAGTCGTCGTGCAACGCATCCTGTCCACAGAACTCCCCGCCCATGTGGGCGCCACCGTGCGGCTCGCCGGTTGGGTCCACCGCCGCCGGCTGCTCAAGTCGGTGGCCTTCCTGATCCTGCGGGACGCCGCCGGGCTCGCCCAGGTGGTGGTCGCCGCGCCCGCTGTGCGCGAGCAGGTCGAGGCGCTCACCGAGGAGACGGTCGTCGAGGTGGTCGGCGCGGTGGTCGCGAACCCCACCGCGCCCGCCGGGGTCGAGGTCGTCGAGCCGACGGTACGGCCGCTCGGGCCGCCCGCCGTCCCGCCCCCGTTCGACCTGTACCGGCCGGTGCTCACCGCCACCCTGCCCACCCAGCTCGACCACGCGCCGGTCGCGCTGCGGCACCCGGTCCGCTCCGCCGCGCTGCGGATCTCGGCGGCGGCCGTGTCCGGCTTCCGGGCCACGCTCGACGGGCGGGGCTTCGTCGAGGTGCACACGCCGAAGGTTGTCGCCTCGTCCACCGAGAGCGGGGCGAACGTGTTCGCGCTGGACTGGTTCGGGCGGCCCGCCTACCTGGCCCAGTCGCCGCAGTTCTACAAGCAGCTCATGGTCGGCGTCTTCGAGCGGGTGTACGAGGTGGGGCCGGTGTTCCGCGCCGAGCCGCACGACACGGTGCGCCACCTGGCCCAGTACACGTCACTCGACGTGGAGTTGGGCTTCGTGGCCGACCACCGGGACGTGATGGCGGTGCTGCGGGAGACCCTGGCCGGGATGGTGGCGACCGTCGGAGAGCGGGCCGGTGGCGCGCTGACGACGCTCGGTGTGACGGTGCCGGAGGTGCCGGCCGAGATCCCGGCGGTGCACTTCACCGACGCGCTGACGATCGCCGGGGCGCCGCCTTCCGAACCCGACCTGGCCCCGGCGCACGAGCGGGCGCTGGGGGAGTGGGCGCTCCGCGAGCACGGCAGCGACTTCCTCTTCGTCACCGGCTACCCGATGGCGAAGCGCCCGTTCTACACCCATCCGGACCCGGCCCGGCCCGCGTACTCCAACGGTTTCGACCTGCTGTTCCGGGGCGTGGAGCTGGTCACCGGCGGGCAGCGGCTGCACCGGCACGCCGACTACCTGGCCGCCCTGGCGGCGCGCGGCGAGCCGGTGGAGCCGTACGCCGGGTACGTGGACGCGTTCCGGCACGGCATGCCGCCGCACGGCGGTTTCGCGATCGGGCTGGAGCGGTTCGTCGCCCGGCTCACGGGCGCGGCGAACGTCCGCGAGGTGACCGCCTTCCCGCGCGACCTGCACCGCCTCACGCCCTGACCGGCGGCTCTCGGTCGAGCCGGGGCTGGGGAAACCGGCCCCGGCGTGGCCACTGAGAGTGAGGGGAAGCCGTCTCCGACTGCGGTCACGGTCCGTGAGGATGCGTCAGAGGTCGCTCGGGTGCCCTTGTCGCCTCCAGATCGCGGTGAGCAGGGATTATGGCGAACGCCCGCCGAGAGGGAGGGATGGGCGTGTGCGCCCTTTGCTCTGCAGCCACCGACGCACTGGCCGACAAGGAGTGACCGTCGCGTATCCGGCTGCAGAGCAAAGTCGGCGAGAGGGCACAACCCAGGGGCACGGCATCTGTCACTCACGGTGACTGCGGGGCGCCGGTCCTGCCGGCGCGCGGGCTCGGGGGAGGGGACGGTCAGGCGGGGCCGAGCAGGTCCCAGGGGTTGCCGGCGATGTCGCGGAAGACCGCGACCCGGCCGTACGGCTCGGTGCGGGGCGGCCGGACGAACTCGACGCCCGCGTCGGCCATCCGGCGGTACACCGCCTCGAAGTCGTCGACCTGGAGGAAGAAGCCCACCCGGCCGTGGGTCTGGTCGCCCACCGCACCGGCCTGGTGCTCGCCGTCGGCGCGGGCCAGCAGCAGGCCGGTTCCGCCGCCCGGCGGGCGTACGACCACCCAGCGCTTGGGCCGGCCGTCGTTCGTCAGCGAGGGCTTGTCCTCGGCCAGCTCGAATCCGAGCACCTCGGTGAAGAAGGTGATCGCCGGGTCGTACTCGGCCACGACGAGCGTGACCAGGTCGAGCCGCACGGGCTCAGACCTGCGTCAGCGTCGGCAGGTGCCGCTCGACCACCGGCAGCACGTCGGCGACGGTGATCGGCCGGCCCAGCTCGGCGGTCAGCGAGGTGACACCGGCGTCGCGGATGCCGCAGGGCACGATCCGGTCGAAGAAGCCCAGGTCGCAGTCGCAGTTGATGGAGAAGCCGTGCAGCGTGACACCGCGCGCCACCCGGATGCCGATGGCGGCGACCTTGCGGGCCGGGCCCCGGTCGTCCTCCGGCACCCACACGCCGCTGCGTCCCTCGACCCGGCCGGCGGCCAGCCCGAACTCGGCGCAGACGTCGATCAGGAGCTGCTCGGTGCGCCGGACGTACGCGACCACGTCGACCGGGTCGGGCAGCCGGACGATCGGGTAGCCGACGAGCTGCCCCGGACCGTGCCAGGTGATCTTTCCGCCGCGGTCCACGTCCACCACCGGGGTGCCGTCCATCGGGCGGTCCCACGGCTCGGTGCGCTTGCCGGCGGTGTAGACGCTGGGGTGCTCCAGCAGCAGCACCGTGTCGCCCTGCTCGCCGGCCACCACCGCCTCGTGCAGCCGGCGCTGCTCGTCCCAGGCGGCCTGGTAGTCGAGCAGGCCGGCGCGGACGGCGGTCAGCCCGGAAGTCGTCACGCTCACCCGTCCAGCCTAGTCCCGACCCCCGGGAACCGGACCCGTGAGCCTCGTCGCCATCGAGCCGAGGCTGCGGTCGGTGCCGAGGCAGTGGTCAGGCCGGCACCCGCCACAGCCAGACGTCCTCCACCCGCTCGGGCGGGCCGAGCAGCGCGGTGGCGGTGCGCCGCAGCGCCTCCTCGTCGACGTCGAACTTCGCGCCGTGCACCCGGTCGGGAAGCACCACCGCCTGGACGCCCCAGTAGCGCAGGTCGGCACGCGACTCGCGGATGCTGCCGTCGGTGATGATCGGCACCAGCCCGGTCCGGCCCGCCTGATCCATCAGCGAGTCGAAGGTGCGCGGCACCGGGCCGATCCGGCCCCGGCCCTCCGGCCCGCCCGGCCCGAGGAAGAACCCGGACGGGATCCGGAACTCACCCTGCCGGTTCGCCAGCGCGTACGCCTGCCAGCGCTGCCCGTCCGGGTAGACGTCAACGGTCAGCGGCAGCGGGGTCAGCACCCCGTCGGGCGGGACGTAGCGCTGCCAGGCGCCGCTGGTGATGAACGCCGGGATCGGTTCGCGGACGCTTGTCAGCAGCGGGGTGGGTACCAGCGGCAGCAGCGCGGCGACGAAGCCCAGCGCCCAGGCGAGCCCGCTCACCCGGCGCCGGGGCGGCCGGGCGCGCAGCGAGTCGATCGCGTACGCCAGCAGCAGGCCGATGACCGGCGCGACCACGAGCGCCAGCCGGGACGGCAACGCCGCGTTGATCACCGGCAGGTTGTCCAGCACCCCGAACGGCAGCGTCTGGTCGAAGCGGCGGCCGTTCCACTTCACCGTCGGCCCCCACGACAGCACCGCGAAGACCACTGCGGTCACGCCGAGGGCGGCCAGCGTGGCCCGGAACGCCCGGTCCGCGCGCCGCCACAGCAGCGCGAAGCAGGCGACGGCGAGCAGGAGCAGCGGTACGCCGAAGAACGAGTTCTCCTCCGTCGGGTTGGGCGCCAGCGAGGTGCCCCATCCGGCCCAGCCGGCCAGCGACCGGCGCGGGTACGACCCGTACGCGGCGATGTCCTCGGAGTGGATCAGCGGGTCGAACCCGGTGCCGTGGAACCGTTGCGGTCCGAGGAAGTGCAGCCAGAGCGGGTACGCCAGCAGCGCCCCCGCGACGAGCGCTGTCACGCCCAGCCCGGCCGCCATCCGGGGCAGCGCGGCGCGTACCTCGGACCGCCGGGCCGGGTGCAGCGCCCACACCGCGAGGAACACGCCGAGCGCCAGCGCGGTGAAGAACAGACCCTCGGCGGCGATCGAGAACGCGACGGCCACCAGCAGCCCGAGCACGATCCCGCCGGTGACCGCCCGGCCCGGCCGGCGCAGCCGGAACACGCCCCAGATCAGCAGCGGCACCAGCCAGCCCGCGGTCCAGTTCAGGTGCGCGTTGGCGTGCGACACCATCGCCGGGCAGAAGGCGATGAACAGCGCGCCCACCCCGGCGGCCAGCCGGCTGCGGACCAGGTGCCGGCTGAGCAGCCAGTACCAGGCCACCGCCGTCGCGGCCAGGTTGAGCGTGAGGATCACCAGGAACGTCGCGGGCGGCCCGATCAGGTACGTCAGCGGCGCGAATACCGCCGCGTACACGGTGATCGAGGTGTTCACCGCGAGGTTCACCCCGTCCGGGACATTGATCAAGGTGGTGTACAGCGGGTTCTGCCCGTGCGTCAGCGCGTGCCCGCCGAACGCCAGCAGCCACTCGAACAGCGCCTGGTCGCTGGAGTTGACGGTGATCGCGCGGCTGTTCGGATCCCGCCACATGCCACTCGTCACCCAGAGGGCCAGGGCCAGCGCGGCGAGCGTGACCAGCAGGTCGGCGCGCCGGTCGCGGACGCGCGTCGGCGCCGGGCCGGCGGCCGGGGACGGGGAGGAGGGCACGCAGCGGACGTTACCAACCGGACCTGGGCAGACCGCCCGGACACGGAACTCGCCGCACACTTCGGTGACCGTGAATGTGTGAGCGGCGGCCATTCCGGTGTGACGAAACGCGGCCGTAACGTCTCGGCAACTCGGAGGTGACTCAGTTCACATTCCACGATCGGGAGGTCCCCGTGCCCCGCTCCTCATCCCTCATCGCCCGCGTCGCCGGGGCGGCGGCCGGGGTCGTGCTGGCCGCGGCCACCGCGCTGGTAGCCGCCCTTCCCGCCCAGGCCGCCTCGCTGACCCAGGTCACCGGATTCGGCTCCAACCCCGGCAACCTGGCCATGTACGCGTACCGCCCGGACGGCCTGCCCGCCGGCGCGCCCGCCGTGGTGCTGCTGCACGGCTGCGTGCAGAACGCCTCGACGTACGTCGCCAACTCCGGCTGGCAGAAGTACGCCGACCAGTGGAAGTTCACGCTCATCGCGCCGCAGCAGCCCAGCGCCAACAACGCCAACTCCTGCTTCAACTGGTTCGAGACCGGTGACACCGCGCGCGGCCAGGGCGAGGCGCTGTCGATCAAGCAGATGGTCGACTATGCAAAGACCACCTACGGCACCGACGGCGCCCGGGTGTACGTCAGCGGCCTGTCCGCAGGCGGCGCGATGAGCGCGGCCATGCTCGCCGCCTACCCGGACGTCTTCGCCGGCGGCTCGATCATCGCCGGCATCCCGTACCGCTGCGCCACCAGCACCGTCACCGCGTTCAGCTGCATGAACCCGGGCGTGGACAAGACCCCGGCGCAGTGGGGCGACCTGGTCCGCGGCGCGTACCCCGGATACACCGGGAGGCGCCCGCGGGTGGCGATCTGGCACGGCACCGGTGACACCACGGTGGCGACCGCGAACGCCGCCGAGTCGCGGGACCAGTGGACGAACGTGCTGGGTGTGTCGACCACCCCGACCAGCACGTCCACGCTGCCGGCCGGCACCGGCCTGGAGGTCTACGGCAGCGACCAGGTCCGCCTCTACCGGGTCTCCGGGATGGGCCACGGCACCCCCGTCGACCCGGGTGCGGGCGCGGACCAGTGCGGCACCGCCGGGGCGTACTTCCTGGACACCATCTGTTCGACGTACCGGGACGCGGTCTTCTTCGGGCTCGGCGGTGGCGGCGCCTCGCCGAGCCCGGCCCCGACGGCGACCGCGTCACCCACGCCGACCGCGTCGCCGACCGCGTCGCCCGCGCCGACCGGCGCACCGGTCTGCGTCACCGCCAGCAACTACGCGCACGTGGTGGCCGGGCGGGCCTACCAGTCCGGCGGGTACGCCTACGCGCTCGGCAGCGGGCAGCGGATGGGCCTCTACAACACCTTCTACACGAGCACGCTGAAGCAGACCGGACCCGCGTACTGGGTGATCGGCTGCTGATCGCCCCTGTCGCGCCGCCCTCGCCCGCTCACTCGGTGAGGGCGGCGCGCAACGCGCCCGCCAGGTCCGGGTGCGCCCACGAAAACCCGGCCTTGTCGAGCACGGCGGGCAGCACCCGCGCGCTGGTCAGCGCCTCCTGCGCGAAACCGCCGAGCGCCACCTTCAACGCCACCGCCGGGATCGGCATGATCGCCGGGCGGTGCAGCTGCCGGGCCAGCTCCTTGGTGAACTCGGCGTTGGTGACCGGCGCCGGGCCGACCACGTTCACCGCGCCGGCGATGCCGTCGCGGGCCAGCAGGAACTTCGCGGCGTCGAGCCAGTCCCGCATCGAGATCCACGGCAGCCACTGCCGCCCGTTGCCCAGCTTGCCGCCGACGCCGAGCCGGAACGGCAGCAGCTGCGGCTTGAGCAGGCCGCCGTCGCGGTGCAGCGGCAGTCCGGTCCGCAGGCGCACCACCCGTACGCCCGCGTCCTCGGCCGGGCGGGTCGCGGCCTCCCAGACCCGGCAGACGTCGGCGAGGAATCCCTCACCCGCAGGCGCCTCCTCGGTGACCGTCCGGTCGCCGGTGTTGCCGTACCAGCCGACGGCGGAGGAGTTCAGCAGCACCGCGGGCCGGTCGGCGGCGGGCAGGCCGGCGATCGTGATGGCGAGCGTGGTGGTGCTGTCCACCCGGCTGGTCCGGATCAGCTTCCGGTAATCGTCGTTCCAGCGCTTGTCGCCCACCCCGGCGCCGGCCAGGTTCACCACCGCGTCCGCGTCGGCGACGCACTGCGGGTCCAGCTGCGCGGCGGACGGGTTCCACTGCCGTTCGGCGGGGGTGCGTGGCGGGCGGCGGACCAGGCGAGTGACCTGGTGGCCGTCCGCGGTGAGGCAGTCGACCAGTCGGGTGCCGAGGAAACCGGACGCGCCGGCCATGAGGATCCGCATGCTCACATCTTCGAGTACGCGGCGCGATTCGGATGCGTTGAGCGAAATCACTCACTCGTCACGCCCACCGGTTGCGCGCCGCCCGCGGGCTTCAGCCGGTCGGCCGGTTGACCGGATGCACGGTGATCAGACCGTCGAGCCCGAGGAAGTAGGCGGGGTTCGTGGTGTAGAGAGGAAGCGCGTTGGCATGTGCGACGGAGGCGATCATCAGGTCCGCCACCCGGCGGCGTGTGCCTCGTCCGGCGGCGAGCACCGCCGCTGAGACCAGGCCGAAGGCCCGCGCCGCCTCGGCGTCGAACGGAAGCGGCTCGAAGGTGGCCTCGACGTGCTGCAGGACGCTCATCCGGCGGGCGCGCTCGCGCGGATCGTCGGTGTGATGTGGACCGGCCGAGAGTTCGGCAAGCGTGACCGCGCTGATGACCATCTCGTCGGGCAGTTCCGCCCCGTCGAGTCCGCCCAGATGGATGACGATGTTGGTGTCGATCAGACCGCGAACGGGGAGGTCACCATTCACGGCCGGGCAGATCCTGGTCGATCGCGGCGTCGAGGTCGGCCCGGAAGCGTGCCTCGTCCAGCCGTGGTGCGCTGGCGAAGGCGGCGAGCACCTCGGCTCGCGGTACGAACGTGCGCCGCCGGATCGGGATCAAGCGTCCGATCGGCGTGCCGTTGCGGGTGATGGTGAAGGACTCTCCGCGCTCGACCCCGCGCATGATGGCGCCGGAGTCGTTGCGCAGCTCGCGTTGGGTGATCTCGCGATGAGCGTGCTCGGCCACACCGACAGCCTACCGCCTGTGTGCTACGAAGTGCTACAGGTTGTCGGCGTCGGTGCAGCCGAGCCGGTCAGGCGTCGGCCGGGGCGGTGCGCAGGTCGGCGAGCAGGCGTTCCACCTCGGCGAAAGCCGCCTCCGGCAGCGGCCCGTACGCCAGCGCTCCCAGGTTCTCCTCGGCCTGCGCGACGGTCCGGCAGCCGGGGATCGGCAGCGTCTGCGGGCTGCGGGCGAGCAGCCAGCCCAGCGCGCCCTGGGCGAGCGTGCGGCCGTCGGCGGTCAGCGCCTCACGGACCCGGGCCACCCGCTCGGACCACTCGGCGCGCGGTACGCCGCCGGTGAACCAGTCCAGCCACTCCGGTGCCACACCGCGTACGTCGTCGTCGCCCCGGGCGATCGGCGCGTCCTGGTACTTCGCGGTGAGCAGGCCCATCGCCAGCGGCCCCCGGTTGAGGCTGGCCAGGTCGAACTCCGCGCACACCGCGAGCATGGCCGCGTTGTCCCGCAGCACCGACTGGTCGTGCTGGATCGCCGCGCAGTGCGGTCCGGCCTCGGCGAAGGCGCGTGCCGAGGCGGGGTCGTCGGTGCTCCAGCCGTACGCCCGGATCTTCCCCTCCGCGACCAGGTCCTCCAGCGTGCCGACGAGGTCCAGCGCCCGCGGCACCGGCAGACCGCCCAGGTGGAGCTGGTAGAGGTCGACGTGGTCGGTGCCGAGCCGGCGCAGCGAACCCTCCAGGCTGCGCCGCGCGTACTCGGGGCCGGCGTCCTCGCCGAGCGCCTGGCGGGTCTCCTCGTCGGTGGGGTAGCCGAACTTGGTCGCGATGACCGCCCGGTCCCGGCGGCCCGCCAGCGCGCGCCCGAGTACCCGCTCGCTGTGCCCCGCGCCGTAGTTGCTGGAGGTGTCGAACAGCGTCGCGCCCAGGTCGAGAGCCCGGTGGACGGTACGCACCGACTCGTCGTCGTCCACCTCGCCCCAGCCGAGCGGTTGGGTGCCGTCCCAGAGCGGGCCGCCGATCGCCCAGCAACCCATGCCGATCGCGCTGACCTCGATGCCGCTGCGGCCCAGCCGTCGTGTCGTCGTCATGCGCCAAGTGTTCACTTTCGAGTGTGCTCGAAGTCCAGCCCTTTTCCCGCCAGCCGGGGCAGGAGCGGGGCGAGCGCGTCGACGGCTCCGGCGCGTACCACGAAGCGGGTGACGCCCCAGCGGCGCCGGTGCCCGGCGACCGCCGAGACGATCTCGTCGGGCGTGCCGGCCAGTACGAACGGGGTGGCCAGCACCTCCGCCGGGGTGAGCCCGGTCTCGGCGGCCGTCCCGGCGGCGGCCGCCTCGGCGTCGTCGGTGACGGCGACGTGCTGGACCAGCGCCTCCAGGGCCGGCGGTGTGTCCCGGCCGGCCGCTCCGGCTGCCACGTGCGCGAGCTGCGCCTCGATCTGGTCGGACCGCCAGCGGACGGTGTGCTGGTGGCCGTCGGGCAGGGTACGGCCGAAGCCGGTCAGGCCGACCACGTCGGCGTGCCTCCCGGCCCAGCGCAGCAGCGTCGAGTTGGACGTGCCCACGGTCAGCGGGATCCGGTCCTGGACCGGGCGGGGTGCCGTGAGGCGGGCGGCGTGCGCGGTCAGCTCCCCGGTGTCCACGGTGACCTCGTCGCCGGCCAGCAGTGCCCGTACCGCCTCGGTCACCGCGACGCACCGGCGGACCCGGGCGGCGACGTCCGGGCGCTCGCGCCCGACGGCCCGCCACTCGGCCGGGGTGTGGCCGGCGCCGAGCCCGAGCCGGGCCCGCCCGCCGGAGACCACGTCCAGCGTGGCGATGTCGGCGGCGAGCAGGATCGGCTCGCGGACGCCGGCGTTGGAGACGTACGAGCCGAGGCCCAGCGTGCTGGTCACCGCCGCCGCGGCGGCCAGCGCGACGAACGGCGACGCGCAGTCGCCCGGATGGTCGGCGGCGAACAGCGCGTCGAAACCGGCCGCCTCGACGGTGCGGGCCAGCTCGGTCCAGCTCGCCGCGTCGGTGGGATGGGCCTGTACGGAGAAGGTCGCCATCGCCTCAGCATCGGCGCGCACGCGGCGGTGGGCCACCCCGCACGCGCCGATTCTGCCGACGGCCGAACGTCACACCGCGTCGAGGCGGGCCAGGTCGGCGGGGGACAGGCGCAGCGCGGCGGCGGCGATGTTCTGCTCCAGGTGCGCGGGGTCGCCGGTGCCGGGGATGGCCAGCACGTTCGGGCCGCGGGCCAGCGTCCACGCCAGCCGGACCTGGGCTGCCGTCACGCCGTGCTCCCGGGCCACCGCGAGCACCTCCGGGTGCTCCTCGCCGGTCGCGCCGGCCTCCCGCCCGCTGGTGACGAGGGAGAAGAACGGCACGAACGCGGTGCCGTGCGCGGCGCAGTCGCGGATCAGCTCGTCGTGCTGACGGCGGTAGCCCAGGCCGTACGAGTTCTGCACGCACACCACCGGGGCGATGGCGCGCGCCTCGGCGACCTGGTGCGGGCGTACGGCGGAGACGCCGAGGTGCCGGATCAGCCCGGCGTCGCGCAGCTCGGCGAGCGCGCCGAAGTGCTCGGACAGCGGCTCCGGCCCGTGCACCCGCAGGTTCACCACGTCCAGGTGGTCGCGGCCGAGCTGACGCAGGTTCTCCTCCACCTGCCCGCGCAACTGGTCGGGGCGGGCCGCCGGCAGCCACTGCCCGGACGGGTCCTTGCCCGGCCCGACCTTGGTCACGACGACCAGATCCTCCGGGTACGGCCACAGCGCCCGGTTGATCAGCTCGTTGGCCGAGCGCAGCGGCGAGAAGTAGAACGCGGCCGTGTCGATGTGGTTGACGCCCAGCTCGACGGCGCGGCGCAGTACGGCGACGGCCCGGTCCCTGTCGCTCGGGCTGCCGTCGGCGTTCGCGGTCAGCCGCATCGCGCCCAGGCCCATCCGGTTGACGGTCAGGTCGCCGAGCTGCCAGGTGCCGGCGGCGCCGGCGTGGACGGTGTCGATGGTCATGTGGTCCCCGTATCCCTCGTCTGCGGCCCCACGGCGGGGCCGACAGGTACCACGGGGGCGACGGGCAGCCGGTTCACTCGCCTTCGTCGCGGTCCTCGGGCTTCTCGAGCCAGCGGGCCCGCCAGGCCGCCTCGTGTGCCTCGTGGCTGGCGCGTTCCTCGAAGATCAGCTTTCGCAGGGCCCGCCGGCCCTCGTCAAAGACGATCACTTCGACGGCCACCATACCCACGGTGATCGCGGTGAGCATGCCCAGCGCGGCGAGCCCCGGCACCCGTTCCGCGAGCGGGATGGTCAGGCCGAGCAGCAACGCCGTCGCGACCCGCGTCCAGCTCAGCGTGCGCAGGGTACGCAGTTGGAACAGCATGTTGCCGCAGAGATAGCAGATCACGCCGCCGAACAGCAGCGGCACGCTCGGCCCGTGCCCCGGCTCGCTGGGCGGCACGTTCGGGTCGGCGATGCCGTGCACTATCGTCTCGGCGCCGAGCGCGAACAGGATGATGCCCGCGATCATCGGCAGGAACAGGTAGGCGTACGCGTCCCGGGCCATCGCCACCCGGGGGCCGTCCTGCGCGACGTGCAACGCGATCCGGGCGGCCGGCCCGATCATGTCGTAGTGCGCCCACCAGAGCGCGGCGGTGAAGAAGATGCCGAGCACGGCCGCGGTCACTGCGGGCCAGGTGGGCGGCTGGCCGAGCAGGTTGCTGCCGACGCCGACCGAGATCACGGACTCGCCCAGCGCGATGATCAGGATGAGGTCGTACCGCTCGGTCCAGTGTTCGGCGGACGCGACGCCCCAGCCCCACGTGCCGGCGAGCAGCCCGCTGCCGTACTGGAGCAGGACGACCCCGCCCCACAGCACGTCGCGGAGCACCGCCGCGGAGAACAGGTCGTCGATCCTCGGCGGCAGCAGCGCGGCGACCAGCAGCAGCGCGGTGCTGCCGATCAGTTCCGGGGCGAACCGGACGAGTTGCCGACGCTCGTTCGGGCTGTCCCGGACCGCGTGCCGGTACAGCAGCAGGTGGATCAACCGCAGGACGGTGTAGCTGAGCGCCGCGACCATCGGCCCGGCCGCGTTGCCGGTGGGGTCCCGGAACGCCTGCGGCAGGGACAGCGCGAACGTGAACAGCGCGGCCATGCCGACTGTCATGAGCACCGGGACGAAGCCCTCGCCGAGGCGTACCCGGGTGGCGACCACACTGTGCACCACCCACGACCACCACAGCACGGCGAGGACCAGCAGCGCGTGCAGCAGCGCCCCGCCGGTCACCTGGAGGGCGGTGGCCCGGGTGATGATGAAGAACGAGAAGACGAAGACCAGGTCGAAGAAGATCTCGAACCGGTCGACCCGGGCGCCCGGGGCCACCGGCACCGCCGGCCCCAGGCGTCCCCGCCACCCGTACGAGCCCACCGGCCGAGTCTGTCAGCGCAGGTCGGGCCGGGTGGCCGATTCGGTCAGCCCGGCCGGTGGCGCAGGCCGTCCATCAGCAGGTCGAGCAGGCGTCCGGCCTGGGCGCGCTGGTCCGGCTCGCCCGCCACCAGGGAGACCCCGCTGAGGCTGGCGAGCACGTCGGCGGCGGCCACGTCGGCGCGCAGGACACCGGCCGCCGCGCCGGCCGCGAGCAGTTCGCCGAGTGCGGCGAGCAGCCGGTCGCGGCTCTGCGCGTACGGGTTGGCGCCGGAGGCGATCACCAGCCGCAGCGCGTCGGCCATGCCCCGCTTGGTGGCGAGGTAGTCGACGAACCGGTCCATCCACGCGCGCAGCGCCGCATCGGCGGGCTGGGCCGCGATCAGCGCCGGGGCGGCGTCGCAGAGCTTCTCCAGCTCGTTGCGGTACGCGGCCTCGATCAGCGCCTCCCGGCTCGGGAAGTGGCGGTAGAGCGTGCCGATGCCGACGCCGGCCTCCTTGGCGACCCGGTCCAGCGTTACCTCCGGGCCGTCCTGGGAAAACGCCTGGACCGCGGCGTCGAGCAGCCGCTGCCGGTTGCGCAGCGCGTCCGCGCGCAGCTGTCGGTCGGGCACGGGCTCTCCTCCCTCGACCGGGTCCCCGGCCCGGCACGATGGTAACCGGAGTGCCCTCCGGTTATGCTGGCGAAGTAACGGAGGATCCTCCGCTTCTCATCGTAGCGGGCGGACATCGGTCCGCGTCGCCGTCGACAAGGATGGACCATGACCAGCTCGACACCCGTCACCACCCCGTTCTCCGCCGAGACCACAGCCCTGGAGGTGGTCCGCGACCTGGACCTCACCGGCCGGCGGGCCGTCGTCACCGGCGGCGCCTCCGGGATCGGCGTGGAGACCGCCCGGGCGCTCGCCGCCGCCGGAGCGGACCTCACACTCGCCGTCCGCAACACCGACGCCGGGCAGCGCGCCGCCGACGACATCACCGGCACCACCGGCAACGACCGGATCCTGGTCGCGCCGCTCGACCTCGCCGACCTCGCCTCGGTGGCCTCGTTCGTCCGCACCTGGGACGGGCCGCTGCACATGCTCGTGAACAACGCCGGGATCATGGCCTCGCCCGAGATGCGCACCGAGCAGGGCTGGGAGATGCAGTTCGCCACAAACCACCTCGGGCACTTCGCGCTCGCCGCCGGGCTGCGCCCGGCGCTCGCCGCGGCCGACGGCGCGCGGATCGTCTCGGTCAGCTCGGCGGCGCACCTGCGCTCACCGGTGGTGTTCTCCGACATCCACTTCCGGCAGCGGCCGTACGACCCGTGGCTGGCGTACGGGCAGTCCAAGACCGCGAACGTGCTCTTCGCGGTGGAGGCGACCCGCCGCTGGGCGGACGACGGCATCTACACCAACGCGCTGATGCCCGGCGCGATCCGGACCAACCTGCAGCGCTACATCACCGAGGAGGAGCTGGCCCGGATGCGCGCCCAGAGCGGCGGCGGCGCGGCCACCTTCAAGACCCCCGAGCAGGGCGCGGCGACCTCGGTGCTGGTCGCCGCCTCGCCGCTGCTCGACGGCGTCGGCGGCCGGTACTTCGAGGACTGCCAGGAGGCCGGGCCGAACCAGCCGGGCACTCGCACCGGCTGGGCCGGGTACGCCCGGGACCCGGAGGCCGCCGAGCAGCTCTGGACCGTCTCCGAGGCGCACCTGCGCGGCTGAACCCGCGGAAACGAGGAAGGGGGCGCGCGGCATGTCGCCGCGCGCCCCCTCGCCGTACGGGATCTACAGACCCAGCTCGGCCTCGAAGTTGCCGCCCTCCAGCCGCTCCTTCACCGCGGTGAGGAAGCGGGCCGCGTCGGCGCCGTCGATCAGCCGGTGGTCGTACGACAGAGCCAGGTAGACCATCGAGCGGATCGCCACGACCTCGCCCAGCTCCGCGTCGTTCACCACGACCGGACGCTTCACCACGGCACCCGTGCCGAGCATCGCCGACTGCGGCGACGGCACGATCGGGGTGTCGAACAGCGCGCCCCGGCTGCCGGTGTTGGTGAGCGTGAACGTCGCCCCGGCCATCTCGTCCGGGGTGATCTTGTTGGCCCGGGTGCGCTCGGCCAGGTCGGCGATCCGCTTGGCCAGGCCACCCATGTTCAGGTCACCGGCGTTGTGGATGACCGGCGTGAGCAGCCCGCGCTCGGTGTCCACCGCGATGCCCAGGTGCTCGGCGCCCGGGTAGGTGATCGTCCCGCCGTCCAGGTCCATGCTGGCCTGGATGATCGGGTACGTCTGGAGCGCCTCGATCGCGGCCACCGCGAAGAACGGCAGGAAGGACAGCTTCACGCCGTGCTTGGCCTGGAACGAGTCCTTGGCCCGGGCCCGCAGCTTGGCGACCTTGGTGACGTCGACCTCGACGACGGTGGTCAGCTGCGCCGTCTCGTGCAGCGACTGCTGGAGACGCTTGGCGATGATCGAGCGGATCCGCGGCAGCTTCTCCGTGGTGCCCCGCTTGGCGCTCGGCTCCGGCTTGGCGGCCGGCTTGGCCGGGGCCGGTGCGGACGGGGCAGCGGCGGCGGCCGGCGCGGGCTTGGCGGCCTTCGCCTTCTCGGCCGCCTCCAGCACGTCCTGCTTACGGATGCGGCCACCCACGCCGGTGCCCTTGATCGAACCCAGGTCCACGCCGTGCTCGGCGGCGAGCTTGCGCACCAGCGGCGTCACGTACCCGGCGGCGTCCTCGCCGTACTCGGCCGGAACGCTCGGGCGCTGCGCGGCGGCCGGCGCGGCCGGCTGGGCCGCCTGCTCGGCCTTGGCCGGCTGCGCGGCCTGCTCCGCCTCGGCGGCCGGCTCGTTGTAGGACGCGCCCGGCGTGGGCTCCTCGACCTCGGGCTCCGGCTTCGGCTCGGGCTTGGGCTCGGGCTTCGCCTCGGCCTTCGGCTCCGGCTTGGGCTCGGGCTTCGGCTCCGCCTTCGCGGGGGCGGCGCCGGCCACCCCGACGATCGCCAGCACGGCGCCGACGTCGGCGGTCTCGTCCTCGGCGACCTTGATCTCCTGCAGCGTGCCGGCGACCGGCGACGGGATCTCGGTGTCGACCTTGTCGGTGGAGACCTCCAGCAGCGGCTCGTCCACCTCGACGGTCTCGCCGACCTGCTTGAGCCAGCGGGTGACAGTACCCTCGGTGACGCTCTCACCCAGGGCCGGCATGGTCACCGGCGTGCCCTCGCCCGACGGCGCGGCGGGCTCGGCCGGCTCCCCGACGGCCGGCTGCTCGGCCTCGGCGCCCGGCGCGGCGGCGGCCTGCTCGGCCTCCTGCTCCGGCTCGGGGCCGGTGCCCTCGGCGGCGGCCGTCGGCTCGGTGGCCGGCTCGGCCTTCTCCGTGGGAGCCGCGCCCGCGTCCTCGCCCTCGCCGGCGATGACCGCCAGCTCGCTGCCGACCTCGGCGGTCTCGTCCTCGCCGACCACGATCCGGCTCAGCACGCCCGCCGCGGGGGACGGGATCTCGGTGTCGACCTTGTCGGTCGACACCTCGAGCAGGGGCTCGTCGACCTCGACGGTGTCACCCTCCTGCTTGAGCCAGCGCGTGACGGTGCCCTCGGTGACGCTCTCGCCGAGCCGGGGCATGGTGACCGATACCGGCATGTTCTCCAGACTCCTTCATTCCCCTGGTGGGATCATCGCCCGTCGCCGGACGCCGCGGTTGTCGTGTCAGGCGTGCGCGTGCAGCGGCTTGCCGGCCAGGGCCAGGTGCGCCTCGCCCAGAGCCTCGTTCTGCGTCGGGTGGGCGTGCACGAGCTGCGCCACCTCGGCCGGGTACGCCTCCCAGTTGTAGATGAGCTGCGCCTCGCCGATCAGCTCACCGACCCGGGCGCCGACCATGTGCACGCCGACCACCGGGCCGTCGTCCACCCGGACCAGCTTCACGTGGCCGGCGGTCTTGAGGATCTGGCTCTTGCCGTTGCCGCCCAGGTTGTAGTTGTAGGTCTTGATCTTGTCGGCGCCGTACTGCTCCTTGGCCTTCGCCTCGGTCAGGCCGACCGACGCCAGCTCCGGGTCGCAGTAGGTGACGCGCGGGATGCCGGCCTCGTCGATCACGGCCGGGTTCTTCCCGGCGATCTCCTCGGCGACGAAGATGCCCTGCTGGAAGCCACGGTGCGCGAGCTGCAGGCCGGGCACGATGTCGCCGACCGCGTAGACGTTCGGCACGCTGGTGCGCAGCCGCTCGTCGGTCAGCACGTAGCCGCGGTCCATCTTGACGCCCTGCTCCTCGTAGCCGAGGCCGGCGGTGTTCGGGCCGCGGCCCACGGCGACCAGCAGCAGCTCGGCCTCGACCGTGTCGCCGCCCTGAATGGTCAGCTTCACGCCCTTGTCGGTCTTCTCGACCTTCTCGAACGGCTTGCCGACCTTGAAGTTGATCTTCCGCTTGCGGAACGCCCGCTCCAGCGCCTTCGACGACTCCTCGTCCTCGGCGGCGACCAGGCGAGGCAGCGCCTCGACGATGGTCACGTCCACGCCGAAGGACTTCCAGACGCTGGCGAACTCGACGCCGATCACGCCGCCGCCGAGGACGATCGCCGACGACGGGACGCGGTCCAGGGTCAGGGCGTGGTCGCTGGTGATGATCCGCTCACCGTCGACGTCCAGGCCGGGCAGGCTCTTCGCGTACGAGCCGGAGGCCAGCACGACGTTGCGGCCGGTGTAGCGCTTGCCGTCCACCTCGACGACGTTCTTGCCGACCAGCTTGCCCGCGCCGGCCACGAAGGTGATCTTCTTGCTGCTGCCCACCAGGCCCTGGAGACCCTTGTACAGGCGGGAGATCACGCCGTCCTTGTACGAGTTGACGGCCTTCATGTCGATGCCGACCAGCTCGGCCTTCACACCGAACTGCTCGGACTCGCGGGTCTGGTCGGCGATCTCGGCGGCGTGCAGCAGCGCCTTGGTCGGGATGCACCCGTTGTGCAGGCAGGTCCCGCCCAGCTTGCTCTTCTCGATGAGGGCGACGGAGAGGTCCAGCTGGGCGGCACGCAGCGCCGCCGCGTAGCCGCCGCTACCACCTCCGAGGATGACGATGTCGAAGGTCGTGTCGTTCGGCTCGCTCACATCCAACTCCCAGGTCGCGTCACTGCATCGGGGGTTACGGCGGAGTAACAGGCACACCCCACCTCGGTCATCTTGTCACCACCACGGACCGAGCGCGTACCGAGGTGCCCAACGACACGTCGGTGACACGTACCCTTGGCACCGTCTTCGATGACGGCTTGGGGGAGGAGTGGATTCGGTGGGGCTGTTCCGACGACGCAAGCGGGCGGCCCCGGCGAGCCGCGACCGCGCCGCCGACCGCGCCGATCTGGACCATCTGGAGAACTTCGTCCGGACCCGCAAGGGCGTCGAGGCGTACATCGAGCCCCGTACGACTGTCACCGAGACCACGATCATGCTGATCGCCGACGACGGCGAGTGGACCCGGCGGCGTGTCGGCGGGCCGGACGAGGCCCGCCGCTGGGCGCACCGGATCGCCATCCCGATCTACGACGTGCGGCTGATGGGCTATCCGCAGCGCATGCGCGACTACAACGAGCGCCGCAAGCGCCGCCCCGAGCTGTTCTGAGCTGTCTGCGCGCGGGTGTTAAAAAGGGCCCCTTCTGCAACGCCAGGCGTTAAGAAGGGGCCCTTCCTTGCACGTCAGCCGTTGGTGGCGACGTCCTCGACCAGGTGCACGAGCGTACGCACCGGCACGCCGGTGCCGCCCTTGGTCCAGTAGCCGGTCGCCTCGCCCGAGTGGTAGCCCGGACCGGCGATGTCGATGTGCGCCCACGCCACGTCGTCGGTGACGAACTCACGCAGGAACACGCCGCCCTGCAGCATGTGCCCGGCCCGGTCCATCCCGGCGTTGACCTGCGAGATGTCCGCGACGTCCGACTCCATGCCCTTGCGCACGTCGTCCGGCAGCGGCATCGGCCAGGCCGGCTCGCCGGTCGCGTCACCTGCCACCCGCACCCGCTCGCACAGCTCCGGGGTGCCCATCACACCAGCGATCCGCTTGCCCAGCGCGATCACCTGGCCGCCGGTCAGCGTGGAGGTCTCGAACAGGTAGTCCGCGCCGTCCGCGCAGGCCCGCGCCATCGCGTCGGCCAGCACCATCCGGCCCTCGGCGTCGGTGTTGAGCACCTCCACCTTCTTGCCGTTGAACATGCTGATCACGTCGCCCGGCCGGTAGCTGGTGCCCGACGGCATGTTCTCCGCCATCGGCAGGTAGCCGGTGACGGTGACCGACGGCTTGAGCGCCGCGACCGCCAGCATGGCCGCGCCGACCGCCGCCGCGCCGGCCATGTCCGACTTCATCTCCCACATGCCCTGCGCCGGCTTGATCGAGATGCCGCCGGTGTCGAACGTGATGCCCTTGCCGACAAGCGCGACCCGCTTGCCGTTGCCGCCGCCCTCGGGCGTGTAGGTGAGCTTCACCAGCCGCGGCGGGGCCTCGGAGCCCTGGCCGACGGCGAGGATGCCGCCGTAGCCGCCGGCCTTCAGCGCCGCCTCGTCCAGCACCTCGACCTCCAGCCCCGCCTCGCGGGCGGCGGCGGAGACGACGTCGGCGAACGCCGGGGGACGCAGCTCGTTCGGCGCGGTGTTGACCCAGTCCCGGCTGGTCCGCACCGCGCCGGCCACGGCCTGCGCCCGCGCGATCTCGGCCTGGGCGGTCGCGTCGGCCGCGTCCGGCACCGCCACCAGCACCTCGGCCACCGGCTCACGCCGGGCCGGCTGCGGCTTGGTCTTGTAGCCGGCGAACCGGTAGCCGCCCAGCAGCGCGCCCTCGGCGACCGCGCGCAGCGCGGCCGGGGCGTCGGCGTCGTCGGGCAGCGGCAGGGCC